>JAIKWH010000039.1 GCA_024684955.1 Pseudobutyrivibrio sp. | reverse complement strand
GCCTACAACATCTATCCTTACTATCACATCAAACGTTGTTTATGGTAAGGCTACAGGTGCTCTTCCTGACGGACGTCCAGCTGGCGAGCCACTTTCACCTGGTGCTAACCCAGCATATGGCGCAGAGGTTAATGGTCTTATCGCATCACTTAACTCTGTTGCTAAGCTTCCTTACGAAGAGGCTCTTGATGGAATTTCAAATACACAGACAATCAACCCAGGTGCTCTTGGACACACTGATGAGGAGCGTGTAAACAATCTTGTTAACGTTCTTGACGGATACTTCGATCAGGGTGCTCACCACCTTAATGTAAACGTATTTGGTAAAGAAAAACTCATCGATGCTATGGAGCATCCAGAAAAGCCAGAGTATGCTAACTTCACCATCCGTGTTTCTGGTTATGCTGTTAAGTTCATCGACTTAACAAAGGAGCAGCAGATGGACGTTATCGCACGTACATGCCACGAGGCTCTCTAAGATATGAGTGATATTAAAGGATATGTTAACAAACTGGAGAGTTTTGGTGCGGTAGATGGACCCGGCATTAGATATATTATCTTTTTGAATGGTTGCAGGATGCGTTGCGCCTTTTGTCACAACCCAGAGACCTGGGCAGAGAATCAAGGCCAAGAGTACACAGCCGACGAGTTGCTTGCAAAGGCACTCCGCTTTAAATCTTATTGGAAAAACAATGGCGGCATCACCGTTTCTGGTGGTGAGCCATTGCTTCAAATGGATTTTCTCCTGGACCTCTTTAGAAAGGCCAAGGCAAAAGGAATTAACACCTGCATCGACACAGCAGGTCAGCCATTTACTCATGATGAGCCTTTTTACAGCAAGTGGAAAGAGCTGATGAGCCTTACTGACACTGTTATGTTGGACATCAAAAACATTGATTCCCAGGAGCACCAAAAGCTGACAGGTGTAGACAATGCCAACATACTTGAAATGGCACGAGAAATGTCAGATATGGGTGTGAGAATTTGGATTAGACATGTCCTTGTGCCAGGTGGCAGCGACAATGACCAATTGCTCCACCGGACCAGAGAATTTATTGATACCCTCAAAACAGTGGATAGGGTGGAGATATTACCTTACCACTCTCTCGGGGTTCCTAAATATCAGGAGTTAGGCATCCCATATAGGTTAGATGGGGTTTCTTCTCCTAGCCCAGAGAGAATACAAAACGCCGAGGAAATTCTCGGCGTGGTTAAATAAATTCTAGGATTTAATCCTTCTAGATTATTTATTTAAGAGTCCTAAACATAGTTTAGGGCTCTTTTTATTATGTCTCTCTCCCATTCAATCCGGACCCTTAGGCCCTCCATCTGCTGCTGCAACAGATTGTCTATCATCTCATCCTTGGTGCTGAGACTTTTCATGTCCTCAATGGAATTGAACATACTATCATATTGATCAGTCTTAATATTAAACTCATTTTTTAGGGCCCCTGGAATCCCATCCTTGGCAAACAATTTTATTGCCACGGCATGGCTCTCCTCCAGTTTAGCCTTGCTTATCTTTATTTTTTCTTCCAACTGCTGATTAATCATTTATAAAAAATCCTTATATAACTAGTCTACTAACTGTCTCAATTCCTCTACTATCTGTCCCATCTTATTTAAGGCTGCATCAATTGGGGCAGAAGTTGTCAGGTCAACTCCAGCAATTTTCAGTAATTCTACTGGCGCATCAGTGCATCCACTAGACAAAAACTTTTTATATCTGTCAACTGCAGGCTGTCCTTCATTTATGATTTTCTCTGCAATCGCCACTGCAGCACAGAATGAAGTTGCATACTGATACACATAGAAATTGTAGTAAAAATGAGGAATTCTCGCCCACTCATAGGCAATCTCTGGGTCAGAAATCATATCTGGGCCATAGTATTTTTCATTAATTTCTTTGTATAGATTGCTAAGGTTTTCTGCGTTAAGGCTCTCACCGGCCTCAGCCATCTCATTGGTCAGTTTTTCAAACTCGGCAAACTGAGTCTGGCGGTATACAGTTCCCTTAAAACTATCCAGGTAGTGATTAAGGTAATATGCCCTCTCCTTTTTATCGCTTGTATTTTTGAGCAGATACTCTAATAGGAGAATCTCATTGCAGGTAGATGCCACCTCAGCCACAAATATGGTGTAGTTGCTATAGATGAATGGCTGGGTCTTGTTGGAATAGTAACTGTGCATAGAGTGACCCATCTCATGAATCAGAGTAAACATATCATCTAAGGTATCATTATAATTTAAAAGCATGTAAGGGTGGCAGCCATAGGCTGTGTCAGAATATGCGCCAGACCTTTTACCCTTATTTTCATATACGTCAATCCATCTGTCCTTTAGGGCAATCTCTACCTGGTCCACATAGTCCTGGCCCAAAATCTTTAGCGCCTCCAGGATAGTTTCCTTGGCCTGGTCATAAGGCACCTTTTTTGCAGCGTCTGCAATCATCGGTGTATATATGTCATACATGTGGAGTTCATCCACCCCAAGGCACTGCTTTCTCAGTGAAACATAGGCATGGAGTTTGTCCAGATTGGCGTTTACGGACTTTACCAGATTGTCATATACCTGTGGGCTGACATTGTTTGCATCCACTGCCGCCTCCAGGTTTGAAGAATACTTTTTGGCCTTGGCATGAAAAATCTGCTGCTTTACCTGGCCGTTATAGGCAGCAGCAATTGTGTTTACAAAGGATTTCATTGTGCCATAGTAAGACTCAAATGCGTCCTTCCTCACCCTTCTGTCTGCTGACATGAGAAATGGCACAAACCTGCCGTTGGACAGTTGCACTTCCTTGCCATTCTCATCCTTGATGATTCCAAATGTCATGTCCACATCAGTCAAGGCATCATATATTTCAGAAGGAGCATTAGACATCTCTGCTGTCATGGCCACCAGTTTTTCCATCTCTGCAGAAAGGGTGTGGTCCTTTAATCTCTGCACTTCATCAATCTGCTTTCTATAAAATTCTAATTCCGGCTTTTCCTTGTAGAAAGAATCTAGTGTGTCAGAATCCATAGCCAAAATCTCCGGATCAATAAAGGAAACCTGGCTACCAGACTTGGCATATATTCCCAGCACTTTCTGAGACATTGCCTGGTTTTGAGTATTGCCCTGGTCCTGGTCAAAAAGTCTGGCTGCATAATTATATGCATACAATAATTTCTCTGATAGTTTTGCAGAAAGTTCTAAAACTGCAAAAAGGCTGTCAGCACTTTCGCATACCCTGCCTTCATATTTAACAATCTGCTCTGTCAATTCATCTATTAATTTAAGGTCCTGCTCCCAAAGAGAATTATTCTCATACATGTCCTTAAGGTTCCAGGTGTATTCCTCTGGAATCTGGTCTCTACTTCTTAATTCATCTGCCATAATTGCACCTTCCCTTTCAAAAAATTTTAAAAAATAGTAAAGGCCCAATTCCCTATGCAAAATAGGGACCTTAGGCCTTGTTGATTCTTGTTTAAACTACGCCTTTTAAAGCTTTCTAGACTTTTCTGTGCACACTCTTTCAGCCTCGATGACCGCATTTCTAAATCCCATGGCCTCTAGTGTTGCAACAGCCTCGATTGTGGTACCCGCTGGTGAGCAAACCGCATCCTTTAATTCTCCAGGATGCTTGCCTGTCTCTAAAACCATCTTGGCTGACCCAAGGACTGACTGGGCTGCAAATTTGTATGCCATGGCACGAGGCATGCCCTCTGCCACTGCCCCATCTGCCAGGGCCTCAATAAACATATATACATATGCTGGAGAAGAGCCGCTCACTCCAACTACTGCATCCTGCAATCTCTCAGGGATTATCTCTGCCTTGCCAAGGGATGAAAAGATGTCCATAGTGATTGTCTCATCCTCAGGTCCCACATTGTTGCTAAAGGAAATAGCGGACATAGCCTCCTGGACCATAGCAGGAGTATTTGGCATAACCCTAGCAATTTTTAGATTCTGGCCAAACATTGATGTAAGTTTTTCGATGGACTGGCCTGCCACTATAGAGATAATAA
Source organism: Pseudobutyrivibrio sp. (assembly GCA_024684955.1). Lineage (GTDB taxonomy): Bacteria > Bacillota > Clostridia > Lachnospirales > Lachnospiraceae > Pseudobutyrivibrio. The sequence continues at coordinate 31,206 of JAIKWH010000039.1, read as the reverse complement.
GTTTCTTTGACAAATCCAAATCCTTTATCTCATCAATTACATCTGATAAAAACTGTGGCTTGATTGCCAAAAATACAATATCTGATTCCTGGGCCACCGCCCTGTTATCCAGGCTGGTCTTTACCCCAAATTTTTCTTTTATATTGTCCAGTGAGGCCTGAGTCTTTGCAGAGCAGCAAATCTCATCCTCATTAAATAGATGCTGGGAGAGGATTCCTGTCAAAATGGCAGACCCCATGTTGCCACAGCCAATAAAACCGATATTCATAAGTAGCCCCCTTATTTTCTAAGCATTAATTTCTCAAGGTATGCAATTCTTGCGCATACTGTAAAGATTTCTGCTGCATCTTTCAGTTCATCCAGTGGTGGAAGGGATGGAGCAAATCTAATAATAGAATCCTCTGGATCCATGTGGTATGGGAATGGAGCACCTGCTGGTGTCAGTTTGACTCCTGCCTCCTCAGCCAAATCAACTATTCTTGTGGCTGTGCCCTTTGGTGCCTCATATGTGATAAAGTATCCACCCTTAGGGCTAATCCATGAGCCACATCCTGGATCTTTCAGGTCTCTTTCCATTGTATTTACTACCAGTTCAAACTTAGGGCGGAGAATCTTTGCATGCTTTTCCATGTGCTTTTCTACAGACTCAACATCTGCAAAATATCTAGCATGGCGGAGCATGTTGATCTTGTCAAAGCCGATTGTCTGAACTGTAAGGACCTTCTTTAACTCCTGACGATTCAGATTGTTGCAAGCGATGGCTGCAATGCCTCCACCTGCAAAGGTAATCTTTGATGTCGAAGCAAACTCAAATGCAAGGGATGGGTTGTCTGCCTCTTCGCACTCGTGGAGTATGTTTAATATCTTGCACTTTTCCTTGTAAAGATGGTGAACAGCATAGGCATTATCCCAGAATATTCTAAAGTCTTTTGCTGCTGGCTTTAATCTGGCCATGCGTCTTACAACCTCATCAGAATATACGATACCCTGTGGGTTAGAATATTTAGGAACGCACCAAATACCCTTGATGCTGTCATCCTTTGCAACCAAATCCTCAATCATGTCCATATCTGGACCATCCTCTTTCATTGGGATGTTAATCATCTCAAAGCCGAAGTGCTGGGTAATGGCAAAGTGTCTGTCATATCCTGGCACTGGGCAAAGCCATTTTACCTTGTCCAACTTGCACCAAGGTGTGCAGCCACCAAAGCCAAACATGTAACCTCTGGCAACTGTATCAAACATAATATTAAGGGAAGAATTGCCGCATACAATAACCTGCTCAGGCTGGCAGTCCATAATCTCTGCCATAAGGTGCTGAGCCTCTACAATGCCCTCCAACTGACCGTAATTTCTGGTCTCTACCCCATTCATACAACGCATGAGAGATTTACCATCTAAGATATCAAATAAAGGCATAGAAAGGTCCAACTGCTCAATGGAAGGCTTGCCCCTGCTCATATCCAATTTCAGACCCTTTGACTGCCATTTTTTATATTCCTCTGTCAGTCTGGCCTTTTCTGATTCAAGTTCATCAAGTTGCATTTCCTCGTACTTCTTCATGGTTACTTCTCTCCCATCCTAATAATAATTGTGTTTTATAATAAGAAATCCTTGATATGAAAGGAATTACTTGTCCTTTCTAATTTTATCAAGATATTCATTTATAACATTCTCGTAGCCCATAGTCCCTGGCTTGTAGAAATCACCTATTTCTAGGCCATCTGGCAGGTATCTCTGGTGGCTGAAATGGTTTGGAAAATCGTGGGCGTACTCATAGCCAATGCCATGTCCCAACTTGCCGGCAGATTTGTAGTGAGCATCCTGCAGGTAGGTAGGAATGGGCCTGGTCCTGTTGTTTTGTACCTCCGCCATGGCCAGGTCTATAGCTCCGTAGGCTGAATTAGACTTTGGCGCTGTGGCCACATAAGTAGCCGCATGGCTGAGAATTATTCTGCATTCTGGCATACCTATTCTCTCTGTTGCAAGAAAGGCTGCTGTTGCTACAACCAGGGCCTGTGGGTCTGCGTTTCCCACATCCTCAGAGGCACATATGCAGATACGTCTGGCGATAAATTTGGGATCCTCTCCTGCATAGAGCATTCTGGCTAAATAATAGACTGCCGCATCTGGGTCCGACCCTCTCATACTCTTTATAAAAGCGGAAATTGTATCGTAATGGTTATCCCCATCCTTGTCATATTTAATGACGCGACGCTGGATACACTCGCTGGCCACATCTAAAGTGATGTGAATCTGGCCATCCTCTGACCTGTCGGTGGTCAAAACGCCCAGTTCAATTGCTGTCAGGGCTGACCTGGCATCACCATTTGCAATGTCTGCCAAGAATTCTAAGGCATCATCATCAATCACTGCACCATATGAGCCCAAGCCCTTTTTATCATCAGTCAAAGCCCTGTTAATAAGGACCTTTATATCCTCTGCCGCCAGTGGCTTTAATTCAAAGATAATGGACCTGGAAAGAAGAGCCCCGTTTACCTCAAAATAAGGGTTTTCTGTGGTGGCTCCTATCAGGATAATTGTGCCGTCCTCCACGAAAGGAAGGAGGTAATCCTGCTGGCCCTTATTAAATCTGTGAATCTCGTCTATAAATAATATGGTCTTCTTGCCGTAGGCACCCAAGGTCTGCTTTGCTGCCTCCACTACCTGCTCCATATCCTTTTTGCCAGATGTGGTAGCGTTTATAGTAGTAAATTCGGATGAAGTTGTATTTGCGATAACCTGGGCCAGGGTAGTTTTGCCTGTGCCAGGAGGTCCGTAGAATATAATAGAAGAAAGTTTGTCAGCCTTTATAGCCCTGTACAGCAACTTGTCCTTGCCGATAATGTGCTGCTGTCCAACCACCTCATCCAAAGTAGTAGGCCTAAGCCTTGCTGCCAGAGGTGATTCTTTCTCCTTGTTTTGTTGTCTCATGTAATCGAATAAATCCATGTAAATCCTTTCACTTTAACTCGCTAAAGTATTTACTTTTGTTACTATACAATAAATTTTACCATATAACAACAACAAAAATGCATCCAATGAAATCATTGGATGCATTGATTAATTATTTATTTTGAGAGTCTGGCAATAATCCTATCTAGAGTCTCTGCAGGTACTGTTTCATCTCTGTAAAGCTGGTTGATAGTGCTATCGCTATTAAGCAGAGCTGTTACGTCCAGCCAAGTGCTCTGCTGGAACTCCTCGTCAAATACGGCAAATATTTTTCGATTTTTAAGTAGCTCTGATAAAGGGTATTCTCTATAATCCATAATTAAACTCTTGAAAGGTATTCACCTGTTCTTGTATCAATCTTGATTGTCTCACCATTTTCAACGAAAAGTGGAACATATACAAGGGCACCTGTCTCAACTGTAGCTGGCTTTGTTGCACCTGTTGCTGTATCACCCTTGAAACCTGGCTCTGTGTCTGTGATCTGGAGCTCAACAAACATAGGTGGCTCAACTGAGAAGATCTCACCATTGTGTGAAAGCATCTTTACGATTTCATTTTCCTTAACGAATTTGAGGGCATCACCAATCTGGTCTGCTGTAAGAGCAACCTGATCATATGTCTCAACATCCATGAAGTTGTAAAGTTCTCCATCATTGTAAAGGTACTGCATATCCTTGCGGTCGATACGTGCTGCTGGGAACTTTTCTGTAGGACGGAAAGATGTTTCTGTAACACCACCGTTTTTGATGTTCTTAAGCTTTGTACGAACGAAAGCTGCACCCTTTCCAGGCTTAACGTGCTGGAACTCGATAACCTGGTATACCTGATTATCCATCTCGATTGTCATACCGTTTCTAAAATCGCCGGCTGTAATCATTATAAATCCTCCTTTAGATATGGAATAAACTCCACTTCCATATTATTAATAGTCAAGAATATACTGGCATATAGCCACTCGTATGCATAATTCTACAACGATTCCCAGCATTTTTCAAGATTTTTTCCGGGCAAATGTTTATAATGTACATATAAGATAAACAATAGGAGAAATATGATGGAAATCGAGAAAAAATACCTAATAAAAGAGCTTCCAGATTTAAGCAAATATGAATATGTGGACATTGAGCAGGGCTATATATCCACCTCTCCTGTCCTTCGCATCCGCAAAAAATCTGACAAGTTTATTTTCACATATAAAGGGGCTGGCCTGATGGCCAGGGAAGAGATTGAATCCCCTATTGATGAGGAGGCTTATAATCGCCTTAAAAAAAAGGTAGACGGTCACCTGATTACCAAGCGCCGCTACCTCATTCCATTTGATCCATATTTAATTGAGTTGGATATATTCTCGGGAAACATGGAAGGCCTTGTTATGGCGGAGGTGGAATTTCCAAGCATTGAGGAGGCAAATTCCTTTAACCCGCCTGCATGGTTTGGGGCCGAGGTCACTTCCGACCGGGCTTACCACAATTCCAATATGATTTACAATGATTCCTACAAAGCCTAAATTCAACTATTCTTGCTAAAGAGGCCACTGCCATCAGAATCAATTGTAATCCTATCCCCTTGGCCAATCTCTCCGCCTAGGATGATTTTGGCCGCCATAGTCTCTACGTTCTTTTGAATGTATCGTTTTAGAGGTCTGGCCCCGTATACCGGATCATATCCCTGGTCAATGATGTATTCCTTGGCCTGTGGGGTCAGTTCTATTTTTAATTGTCTGTCAGATAATCTCTCATTCAATTCTGAGAGAATCAAGTCCACTATGCCCCCGATGTTTTCCTTTGTAAGAGGCTTGAACATTATAATCTCGTCCAACCTGTTTAAAAATTCTGGCCTAAAGGATGCCCTCAGGTCATTCATAACCAGGTCATTTGCCTCCTGGGTGATTTGGCCACTGGCGTCGATTCCCTCCAGCAAATACTGGGAGCCCAGATTTGAGGTGAGAATGATTATAGTGTTTTTAAAATCCACTGTCCTGCCTTGGCCATCTGTGATTCTACCATCGTCCAATACCTGCAAAAGCACATTAAATACATCAGGATGGGCCTTTTCAATCTCATCAAACAAGACAACCGAATATGGCTTGCGGCGGACAGCCTCAGTCAGCTGACCTCCCTCGTCGTAGCCCACATATCCTGGAGGGGCTCCGATGAGCCTTGTTACGGAGAATTTTTCCATATACTCGGACATATCCAGTCTTACCATGGCATTCTCGTCATCAAAAAGAGCCTGGGCCAGGGTCTTTGCCAGCTCAGTCTTGCCCACGCCGGTAGGTCCTAAAAATAGGAAGGAACCAATTGGTTTGCTTGGGTCTTTGATGCCGGCCTTGGACCTGATGATTGCCTCTGACACCAGTTTGAGAGCCTGGTCCTGTCCCATTACCCTCTTTTGCAATTCTGCATCAAGGTGCAGTGTCTTTGCCCTTTCGCTTTCATTTAGTTTAGCCACAGGGATCCCTGTCCACCTAGATATAATCTTTGCGATTTCATCCTCGGTTACATTCTCGTGTACAAGGCCACTGCCCCTGTCCTTTAATTTTTCCTCGGCCTCCTCCAATCTGGCCTCCAGTTCTGGTAGTTTGCCGTATTGGAGTCTTGCTGCTTCCTCTAGGTCATACTTTTGCTGAGCTATTTTTATCTGACCATTTATGTCATCTATCTCTTCTTTTATTTTGGCTACATTTTCCACCAGGGATTTTTCATTGTCCCAGGTAGCCCTCTTACCGCTGTACTCGTCTCGTAATTCAGAAAGTTCTTTTTGCAACTCTGCCAGCCTGTCCTGAGAAAGCTTGTCCGTCTCCTTTTTCAGGGCGGCCTCCTCTATTTCAAGCTGCATGATTCGGCGGTTCATCTCGTCCATCTCTGCTGGCATGGAATCCAATTCCGTCTTTATCATGGCGCAGGCCTCATCCACTAGGTCAATAGCCTTGTCCGGCAAAAACCTGTCGGAAATATACCTATTAGAAAGGGTTGCGGCAGACACAAGGGCCGAGTCTGTAATCTTTACCCCGTGGAATACCTCATACCTTTCCTTTAGGCCCCTGAGGATAGAAATAGTATCCTCCACGCTAGGCTCATCCACCATTACAGGCTGGAAACGTCTTTCCAGAGCCGCATCCTTTTCAATGTATTCCCTATACTCATCCAGGGTTGTAGCACCGATACAATGGAGTTCTCCCCTGGCCAGCATTGGCTTGAGCATATTGCCGGCATCCAGACCTCCATTTCCATTTTTGCCTGCCCCAATAATGGTATGCAATTCATCTATAAATAGGATAATCTCGCCGTCAGAGTTTTTAATCTCGTCCAAGACAGCCTTTAATCTCTCCTCGAATTCTCCCTGATATTTTGCTCCTGCAATCATAGAGCCAATCTCAAGAGAAAATACCTTTTTATTTTTGAGAGTATCAGGCACGTCCCCTCTCACAATTCTCTGGGCCAGGCCCTCCACGACAGCAGTCTTGCCCACACCAGGCTCACCGATTAATACAGGATTATTCTTTGTCTTTCTGCTGAGAATTCTGATTACGTTTCTAATCTCATCATCCCTGCCGATGACTGGGTCCAGTTTGTTGTCCCTAGCCCTTTCCACCAGGTCATAGCCGTACTTTTCCAAGGTGTCATAGGTGGCCTCAGGATTGTCAGTATTGACTGTCTGATTGCCACGGACTGTGGCCAATGCCGCCAGGAAGGAATCTCTGGTAATTCCAAAGGACTTGAAAATATTTTTGACAGGAGTGCTAGGCTTTTTTATCATGGCCAGCATCAGGTGCTCTACAGAAACATAGGCATCCCCCATGGCCTTGGCCTCATCCTCAGCATAGGTCAGGACATAGTTTAGATTTTGTCCTACCCTCAATTCTCCGCCAGAAACCTTTACTCTGGCATTGAGAGCAGCATCCACCGCCTGGATAAACTGACCGAGGTCGATTCCCATCTTGTTGATAAGGGATGGAATTAATCCATTCTCCTGTTTGAGCAGGGACATCAAAAGATGCTCCTGCTCAATCTCCTGGTTGCCATAATCCATTGCCAGCCTCTCGCAATAATTAATGGCCTCTATTGACTTTTGTGTAAACTTTTGAATATTCATACTTTATCCTTCAATGGAAATATATTTTGGCTCTTCCTTCTGAGGAATTGCTTCCTTTTTAGGAATGTCTAAACTGAGAACCCCGTCCTTAAATGTGGCGTGGATATCATCCTGTGTAATATCCTCGCCTACATAGAAACTTCTGCTGCAAGAACCTGTGTAGCGCTCTCTTCTAATATATTTGCCATCCTCCTTCTCATCTTTACTATCGCTAGTGTTAGCATTGATTGTAAGGTAACCCTGATCCAGTTCCACTTTGATATCTTCCTTTGAGAATCCAGGCAAGTTCATATCTACCTCAAAGCCTTTGTCTGTCTCCTTCACATCTGTTGTCATCATCTTTGTAAAGTTGCTATCATATTTAGTTGTTGGAAAACCTGAAATCTGAGGTACTCCAAAGAAATCGTCCATAAAATCATTTGAAAAAATACTAGGTAATAACATAATCAATTCCTCCTTTGTATAAAAGAAATTATCTTTGAATCAATCATGGGAATTTCAAAGGATTGTTCCTATCCTTTTACCTCTTCCCTTGTTCTAACTACGTTATACACCCCTTATTAGCACTCGTCAACAGAGAGTGCTAATAATTTATATTTTTTTAATAATTAGTTTAGTTCTTTAGGCACTTCTTAGCCTTTTTCACAAATTAAACACAAAATGATTTGATAAAATTGTTAGGTATAATTTCAGGAACAAGTATAGAATATGTTATAGATTAGACGCCGAAATCAACGAAAGGTATTTTTATAATGTCTAGACTAGTTATAAATAAAGAAAATGCTGAGTTAGAGACAATTAGAGCAGCCAGAGAATCTCAGCGCAAGTTAACAGATAAAACTTCTATTATATTAGATATAAATGCATTCCAGGATAAGGTTATCAGAGGAGAGATCAGCGATGACAAAGGCAAGGCAGAGCTTCTTATTAACGGCCTACCTTCCAGCTATAGTCTTTATATAGACCGCAGGGTTATCACATCCTCCGATGGCAATCTCATCACCTTCGATGGCTTGCTGAAAAATTACGAGCCTCAAGAGATATCCATCAAATATACCAAAAAGCCTAGACGGTCTATGACCCTCAGCCAATACAAGCAATATAGACAAGAATATATGGAAATGAAAAATTCTCATTAATCATTATGACTTTTTGCTGACCCAATAATGAAATTGTCAGCAAAAATCCTGCTTCGCAGGACAACTTTTCCATTGCATGTAAAAGTTGGTCAGGTACGATTCTTGTTTTTCTGATGAAAAACAAGAATCTATAATTCTTTACACAAATCAATAAACATGGTAATATTTCTGTAAATTTAATACTTGCAGATTATATTTTTACTAGTTTTCCTTGGGCAAACTAGTTTTTTTATTTTGGGGGAGAAAATATGAATGATTTGTTTAGAGAGAAGCTAGATTTCCAGCTATCGCTGGGAACTGAGCCTACAGCTAGCGCCTTTGTAGATTTAGGCACTGTGGCTACTATTGATTTGCGCAATTGCTCATATCAAGAATTCACATCAGTTATGGATTATCTATCTAAAAACCATCCGGAATACAAATTAGATGAAAATTTATATGGTCTTTTTAAACCAAGTTTTGAAATCGATAGTCAAAACTTTGATTTTATTGCCCTCATTAAATCTTCTATTATTACCGCATCATCTGCTGGTAATGTAGAAATTTTTAAGCGACTTTCCACCCTGGTAAACGCCTGCGAAGATTTTCAAAAGGCAAACCATCCTGATCCGGTAGAAATCGATGAAAAAAAACTCCTTTCATTAAATAGTATTGTCAATCTCAATGTCCACTATGACCTAAACGACCTAGAGGTCCTAGGAGTCTGCATTGTGGGCTTGGGGGATATTAATCCTTACAAACTCACTGCTGTAAGAGGTGATTCAAATGGTACTTTTAATCCCATTGTTTTAGTGCAGGCCTATTCCCTTTCCACTGGAGAATATATGCCTGAGATAAAAAGAGTTGATATTGAATCTATAGACAAAAGGGACGCCACCCTACTTGAGGCCTTTGCCTATCTTTCTTTCAGAAAATATACGGATCCAAATTACATGCTGTCCTTTGACGACCTGCTAAATAAGTCTTCCTATGAGTATATCACCTTGGATGACATGTCCCTTAGAAAGATTGACCTGGTCGCCTTTGAACAGTTTGCATGCCCGGGATATTAAAGGATAAACTCCATCACCTTTTCCTTTACCTGCATGCCCATCTTCTCATAGAATTTTTCAGCCGCGTCATTGCCGGTCCAAACACATAATGTGACTTCATAACAGCCCATGGCCTTGGCCTGGGCTTTTACATATTCAAACAATTCTCTTCCTATATTAGTACCCCTAGCCATTTTATCTACGCACAGGTCATCTATATATAATTGAGAATGATTTATCATAGTTGTAGAAAAGGCAGGGGTTTTTACCTGGCAAAAGGCATAGCCTAAAACCCTATCACTTTCATCCACTGCCACATATATTGGACGACTTTCATCCCCCAGGATTTCTATCAGTTCATCCTTGGTATATTTTGTTGTATTGGGGATAAAGATATCTGGCCTAATATCTGCATGAATCTGGAGAACCTGCTGGAGCAGTACTAATAGCCTATCTACATCACTTGTTTTTGCTTTTCTAATCAACATTTTATCTCCTTATCTAGGGTCTTTTGATAATTAATTTATATCTTTTATTATCAGATTACAACAAGTGTTTTCAGTAAAAACTTTAATGCTTTAACGCTTTACTAACACAATTTGCCATAGTGCTAAAGTAAGTGTAAAATAATTAAATCTATAATTGAAAAGGAGAATAATATAATGAACGAGGAATTCAAACCTTATGTTCCAGCGGACAAGGTTACTCCTGAAATGACACCTACCTCAATTTTTATGGGTCTCATTCTTGCAGTAGTATTCGGTGCCGCTAATGCTTATCTGGGATTAAAAGTTGGTATGACAGTATCAGCATCTATCCCTGCAGCTGTTATTTCAATGGCTGTTATCCGTGTTATCTTAAAAAGGGATTCTATCCTTGAATCAAACATGGTACAGACTATCGGTTCTGCCGGTGAGTCTCTTGCTGCAGGTGCAATCTTTACAATGCCTGCACTCTTTCTTTGGGCTAGAGATGGCGTAATGGACAAGCCTTCTCTTATCACCATCACAGTTATTGCCCTCCTCGGTGGACTGCTTGGTGTATTCTTTATGGTTCCACTTCGTGCAGCTCTTATCGTAAAAGAGCACGGCGTACTCCCTTATCCAGAAGGAACAGCTTGTGCTGAGGTTCTTCTGGCAGGTGAAGAAGGCGGTTCTTCTGCTTCTTCTGTATTTGCTGGTATGGGAATCGCTGCACTTGTAAAATTAGTAGTTGATGGATTCAAGGTTATCCCAAGTGTTGTTACACTCAAACTTGACTCTCTCAAGACAGAGCTTTCTGCAGAGGTTTATCCAGCACTTATTTCTGTTGGTTACATCTGCGGTGCAAAGATTTCTTCTTACATGTTTGCAGGTGGTCTTATCGGATGGTTCGTACTTATCCCTGCAATCGTTATCTTTGGCGGAGACATCGTTATGTATCCTGCTACAGATAGCATCGCTACACTTTATGCTAATGGTGGTGCAGCTGCAATCTGGTCTAACTACATCAAATACATTGGTGCTGGTGCCGTTGCCGCAGCAGGTATTATTTCACTTATCAAGACACTTCCACTTATTGTTAGAACCTTCTCTGAGGCTATCAAAGGCATCAAGAATGCAGGCAACCTCGGCAGTGAGCGTACAGCTCAGGACCTTGATATGAGATTTGTTATCGCTGGTATTGTTGGCCTTATTGTTTTAATCTGGCTTCTTCCAGTTGTTCCAGTATCTCTTCTTGGCGCAATTATCATCGTAGTATTCGGTTTCTTCTTCTCAGCAGTTAGTTCACGTATGGTTGGTCTTGTAGGATCTTCAAACAACCCTGTTTCAGGTATGACTATTGCAACACTTCTTATTGCAACAATCATCCTCAAGGTTGCAGGCCAGACAGGCGCTACTGGTATGGCAGCAGCAATCGCAATTGGTTCTATCATTTGTATTGCATCAGCAATGGCTGGTGATATGTCACAGGATCTTAAGACCGGTTACATCCTTGGTGCTACACCAAAGAAGCAGCAGTACGGCGAGATTATCGGTTCTATCGCTGCCGCTCTTGCAATCGGTGGTGTTATGGTTCTTCTCAACGAAGCATACGGTTTCGGTACAGAGGCACTTGCAGCTCCACAGGCTACAATGATGAAGATGATCATCGAAGGTGTTATGAACGGAAACCTTCCATGGGGTCTGATTTTCATCGGCGCATTCATTGCAATCGCTGTTGAAATCCTTGGCATTGGAGCACTTCCAGTTGCTATCGGACTTTACCTTCCACTTGAGCTTTCAGCAACAATCATGATTGGTGGTGTTATTAGACACATCACTGACAAGAGAAATGGTGAGGCTGCTGACGAGTCAGGTAAGGGTGTACTCTTCGCTTCTGGCCTTATCGCCGGCGAAGGTCTTGTAGGTATCCTCCTTGCAATCTTTGCTGTTGTAGGACTTGGCGACAAGATGGATCTCTCAGGTGTATTCAACACTGGCTGGGTTGGAGCACTTATCCTTCTTTGCGCTCTTGCATTTGGTGTTTACAAGATTGCTGTAGGAAAGAAAAATGGCAAGTAAAAAAGATAATTTCTTAGAATATGTTTTCAAAATAAAAGAGGACTTGCACTGGTCAACAGGCCAGGATGGTCAGGTCACAGTAGACATGGAAAACAAGGGCTTTACCAATCGGTTAGCCCAAAAGTTTTTCCACAAGCCTCCTGTATCTCATATTGAATTAGAAGGTATGGGCTCATTTATTTTTGGCTGTATCGATGGCAAACGTTCTGTTTACGATATTGGCCTGCTGGTTCATGAGGAGTTTAAAGACCAGGCCGAGCCATTGTATGAAAGACTCAGCGTATACATGAAACAGTTAGAAAACCTTGGTTTTATAGAAAAATCTTAAGATTAGATTTATTAAGGGGAGGACAATTTTTGTCCTTCCTTTTTTATTCATAGTCTTATCACACAATCATCAAACATACATTGTATTCTAATTTACAGTTAGGAAACAAATACAAGGAGATAAAGCATGGCTGATAATAGAGAAGATTTAATTAGAAGTTTGAACCAGGCAATGAATGGCAAACCTGATAGCCAGGGCAGAGAATTCTTTGCAGATACAAATACCCTACTGACCGGTGCTGCCGGCGGCATAACTGAGGTTAGTCTTCTGGTTTCAAAAGAGGAATTTGCCAGGATTGCATCTGGACTTATTAAATATCACGTCACAGATAGACGTGGTATAGAGGATGGCAACGATGTAGTTTTCAACGAGGCTGATGGAGATGGCTTTTCCCAGACTGGCCACAAACTCACTAAAAGAGTACTTAATGTCAGTTCTTATTTAGAGATACCAGGATTAAAAGAAGGGTATTCCATTATTTCTTTCTAATTTTTTTAAGATAAAAACCACCTGCATAGCAGGTGGTTTTCTTTTTTGTCTTAGTTGTTATTACCCTTTAAAAGTGGGCGAAGTGGCTGATAGATAAGTATTGTAATAATCGCTGAAAGCATACCCTTTAAAATGGTAAATGGTACGTTAAAGAAAATCAGGCACTGGCCAATTGTTGTAAGGTTTACAGGAGAAATAACATTGTAAGCCTCGATGATTACTTCCTTTGGCATAAAGTTGTAATAGATTGGATATACAACATAAAGGTTTGATGGGAAAGAGATAAGTCCCATGCAGATTGCTCCAACTATTGCTCCAATAACTGCATTTTTCTTTGTCTTTTTGTGGTGATAAATAAGACCTGCAGGAAGGACAAATGCTGCGCCAAGGATAAAGTTTGAGATTTCTCCAACTCCACCAGTGTTAGTAATAAGAAGGTGAATCAGGTTTTTGATTAGGCATACTATAACGCCATATACTGGGCCTAATGCAAAGGATGCAATAAGTGCAGGAAGTTCTGACAAATCCAATTTAATGAACGATGGCATAAATGGAACTGCTGTGTCCAAAAACATAAGGACAAAACCTACTGCTGAAAGCATTGCTGTAACAGTCATGTTTCTGACGTTGACCTTTTTTGCCTTCTTTTCTGTTGTCACATTTGTTGTGACCTTAGTTGTTTCCGCTGTGCTCATTTTTTAAGCCTCCTAAAATAATTTATTTTAGGGAATCTTCATTGTGTCTATTTCATTTTGCAGAGGATTTACATGAAATAAAAAAACCCTGAGATAAACTCAGGGCGTATAACACAAAAATAAACACTAAAAAAATATGTTTATCTTCTTCCATCCAGACTATACTGTCGGTATCGGAATTGCACCGATTCAATCGCATAAGCGAGTCGCGGACTATACCGCCGGTCAGGAATTGAGACATTGTCTCGCACCTTGCCCTGAAGATTTCCTATTGATGACACTATAATACTATTTATTGATATGTGCAAGAGATTCTTTTAATAATTAACAAAGAATTCTTAGATTCCTGTTTTTCATCAGAAAAACGGGAATCGTCAGCAAGAAGTCTTATATTATTGTGGGTAATACCATTGTTTGTATAATTAGTCCTCTACTTTTTTGTAGGTCTTAAGGAATATATCTCTCTCGATAATGTAGACATCTGCCTTGTCCATATATTTAACAGCCATATAATCTCCTGGCTTGCCTAGATAATAATTTTCCGGATCCCACTTGGTAAAGACCTTGGTCCTCTCCTCAATTTTCTTGGCATATATCTTTTCTTTGCCTGTAGAAGTACAAGAATGGGCATATGGAAGAATCCTTAGGTCTTGTCCTTCATTAGTGTCTTTTACCACAGGCTCATATTCTGCAGGATATTCATATTTGTTGTCATTTACCTCATATGACTTTTCAAAAAGGGCCCCTTCCATAGGATAAATCTCCCCCTTGATGCCTATCATAATGTAGGTATCATCCTTGACCTCTATATTTACGTCACCCTCTAGGGTACGGATAGTGGCAATGGTGCCAATAGGCATAAAATCTTTAGCCCTGACATAGCCTAACTCAATTTTCTTCTTTTCATAAACATCCATACTGCTTGTGTCGGCCTTGTATTTGTAAGCATAAATGATGTTGTTGCTTGCAAAATATTCCTGCATACGGCTGCGGAAAAACTCCTGAATAGCAGCAGGTGTAAACTCCATCTTACGCTGCTCAAAAAGGGATTTTGCAATAAATCCCCCGGCCTTTAAAAGATGTCCTCCACCATTACCTAGGCCTTCGCAAATAAACCTAGCCAACTCGTCGGCCTTTACTTCCTTGACGCAAGACCTGACAGAAATCTTGATTCCTGCTCCATGCAAGGTGTATGCAAGACAGCAATCTACATTGTCCACCTCTAGGAGCATATCAGATATAACTCCCAAAATATTAGGATCACAAGGGTCTGTCTTTATAATCGAATAGCGGTTGTCACCGTAATACTCTGCTCCCAATAGGGCAATTCCTGCAATGCGCAGTTCCTCTGGTGATATATTAGAATTCTTAAACTTGACTATCTCAGATTGAAGGCAATTTAAATCCTCCCTCATATCCATATCAAGAGGATGATGGATTACAGAAAAATTGTCCGAATCAGTCATTAATCCATAATAAAGAGCAGTGGAAAGGGTTGTATCATCATTTACCGGATAGCCCTCATCAATGAGCATCTTCCAAATAATTGTTGAGCAAGAGGCCTGATAGGACCTAACCTCAGATAGCTTTGGCAATTTGCCAGCCACCTGGTGATGATCAATCACTGCATATTTTTTTGCCGAGAATCTTTGCACATTGCCCTCGTTAATCTGTGCATCTACTGTAACAAGAAGCCCTGGCACTTCTCCCTCAGCAAGGCCTAAAAGTTTGCCTATCTCGTCTTGAGTCTGCACATGATGAACATCAATTTTGAGGTTTTTAATCATAAGTTTGAGATTACTTTTTGTAATCTCAAAATATCCTCCATAAATAAACACAGCATTTTTGCCCTTAGACCCCAAAAAATTTAAAAGTCCAAGGCCTGATGCAAGGGCATCTGCGTCAGGATTATTATGACACTGTATTGCAATATTATCGTATTTTAAAAGTTCTGAAAGTTTCATAACTGTCTCCTAGTTGCTTATAAGTTGAAAAATTATGCCAAGAAAAATCCCGCGATAAGAACCACAAATCCAAGGATAATTCTATACCAACCAAAGACTTTGAAATCATGCTTTTTAATATAATTCATGAGAAATTTAATGACAAACATGGATACAACAAAAGCAACAATCATTCCCACCAGAAGGATTGCTATCTCCATGCCTGTAAAAGAAAAACCAAATTTTAAAATCTTAAGAAGGCTAGCCCCCAGCATAACAGGCACCGCCAAATAGAATGTATACTCTGCTGCCACTGTCCTAGACACCCCTATGAGCAAGGCGCCAACAATTGTTGCACCTGACCTAGATGTGCCAGGAAAAATAGCCGCTATAAGCTGGAACATGCCAATGATAAATGCAGTAGTATATGTAATATCTGCAATTGCAGTAATCTTTGCATTTTTTCCTGCATTCATATTCTCGATAACAATAAAAGCAACACCAAAAACAATCAGCATTATTGCAACAACAACAGCATTATAAAAAAGTCTCTCAAAAAGGTCATCCCAGAGAATACCCACTATAGCAGCAGGGACGCAGGAAACCAAAATATGGAACCAGAGCACAAATATATCTGTCTTAACCCACTGACCAATCCCCTTATCAGATAGGGGTGCTTTATTATCCTGCTTGCCAAAAGGCCAAATCTTATCCCAAAAAATAATAACAACTGCCAGAATAGCCCCCAACTGGATAACTACCTGAAACATGCTATAGAATTCTTCCGAAACATCCAACTTGACCAACTCATCCAAAAGAATCATGTGGCCAGTACTACTAATTGGAAGCCACTCAGTGACTCCTTCTACAAGGCCAAATAAAACTGCCTTTAAAATCTCTAACATTTAAATATTTTCCTTCCAAGAATTTTTATGCATTTGCTCCTGATGTCTCTCCTGGAGTTTCTTCTCTTCCGCCTCCAACTTCGTCTGCATAATAGCCTCGTTAAGTTGCAGCATCTTGGTATCCATCATAGACACAATCTCAGCACACTCTCTCAGATCATGACTGATATACTCAGGTGCATTTCCCTCAAATTTGTAATAAATCTTGTGCTCCAAACTAGCCCAGAAATCCATGCCAATAGTACGAATCTGAATCTCTACCTTGGTATCCACAGTCTTATCTGACAAATAGATAGGAATAGTAACTATCATATGATAGCTCTTATAGCCCGAAGGCTTAGGATTTTTAATATAATCCTTTATGGAAATAACCGTAACATCTGTCTGTCTGCCAATCATATCAGCAATCTGATAAATATCCGAAGTAAAAGAGCACACAATCCTGACGCCTGCAATATCATTACAATATTCAATCATATTGGCAATAGAAATATCGTGTCCGTTCTTCTTTAATTTTTTGACAATACTCTCCGGAGTCTTAACCCTGGTCTTTATATACTCAATCGGATTATATTGATGAACCTGTTGAAACTCATCATTCAAAATTTCAACCTTGGCCCTAAACTTTTTTATCGCTGATTCATACAACAGCATCACAGTGTTCCATGAATTGACTCCGTCATCCGGAAACATATTCACATCCACAGTTAACACCTCCCCGTTTCTTTTTCACCCAATATAATACCATATTAGGCCCCAAAATTTTACCCCTTCTGGCTTTTCCAATCACAGCCCTCTTTTTTTAGTGAGGGCAGAGAATAAAAAAGGCTCCCAAAATTTTGGGAGCCAAGGGTACATATTAAATGGTAAATTATCCGAAGTAGCGCTCAAGGAGGCCTTTGAGGGCCTTTCCGTGACGAGCCTCATCTCTTGCCATCTCGTGAACTGTGTCGTGGATAGCGTCAAGGTTATTTTTCTTTGCGCAGGTAGCAAGGTCTACCTTGCCAGCAGTTGCGCCAAACTCGCAGTCTACGCGCCATGCCAAGTTTTTCTTAGTAGAATTTGTCATGTTCTGCTCTAAGTCGCTACCAAGCATTTCTGCAAATTTTGCAGCGTGCTCAGCCTCTTCATAGGCTGCCTTCTCCCAGTAGAGTCCGATCTCTGGGTAGCCTTCTCTGTGGGCTACACGTGCCATGCAAAGATACATACCTACCTCTGAGCACTCTCCTTCAAAGTTTGACTTAAGCTGCTCAAAGATATACTTCTTATCTTCGTCTGAAATCTCAGGATTGTTTTTTACTGTTTTGCCGTATACGCCAAACTCATGCTCTGCTGCGAGAGTAAGTTCTCCCTCAACCTTTTTAAACTTGTCTGCGCTGGCGTGACACACAGGACACTCTGCTGGAGGATTCTCTCCCTCATAAACATAACCACATACTGAACAAACCCACTTTGCCATAATAGACTCCTTTCATGTTAAAAAAAATTAAAGTTATTGTATAACCATTACTTTTCTTCGTTAATAATGCAGTCTTTGCAAACACCTGTAAACATGAGGCTGGCAGTCTCGATTGTGCCAAGGACCTCAGAGGATGCTGCAAGAATCTGTCCTGTTGTAGGAGCAATATCAAGGTCTATTAATTTATGACAGCATTTGCAATAGTAATGACCATGCTCTGTAGTGTTGCCGTCATAGTGGTCGGTACCATCTCCTGTAGAAATTTTTAGCGCCTCTCCGCTATCAACTAAAAGAGTAAGATTCCTATAGACTGTAGCTAAGCTAATCTTAGGATAATCCTCTTTGACGTGCTGATATATAATCTCTGCAGTAGGATGCTCCTTAGTAGACATCAAATATTGCTTTATTGATTCTCTTTGTCTGCTGTAATTCATAAGTACTCCTGCCTAAATGTTGCTTGGCAAATATTTAATAATGATTACTGTTTTATAATAGCACAGAACGTTGTAATGTCAATACTTAAATATAAAAAATAGTAATAATTATTATTTTTCTTGATACTTGTGGAAAATAGTGGAATACAAAATGGGGATTAGGATATCTAAGTCAGGGTTTTTAATAGACGCACCGTGGCAGCCAATGGCATGCCAACTACATTGTTATAGTCCCCCTTAATTTCCTTTACCAAAATGGCGCCGCGCCCTTGGATTCCATAGGCCCCAGCCTTGTCCATAGGCTCTCCTGTGCTTATGTAACCAAGGATTTCCTCCTTGCTGTTGTCATACATGGTGACATCAGTGCAGGCGGAGAATGTGTGATAGCCCCCCTGGGTGTCTATTAGGGTTACCCCGGTGAAAACCTGGTGGGTCCTGCCTGATAGCATAGTTAGCATATCAAGAGCATCATCCTTTGACTTTGGTTTACCAAGTATTTTATCCCCTATTGCCACTACTGTATCTGCTGCAAGAATTATCTTTTCATTGCCCAGTTTGTCTGCCACGGCAGCTGCCTTTTGGCGGCTGAGGTCCTGTACTATTTCCGCAGGTATAGTTTTATCAGTGACCTCATCTATATCTGCAGCCACCACTTTATATTCTATCCCCGCCTGAGAAAGCAATTCCTTTCTCCTTGGAGAATTTGAAGCAAGAATAATTTCCATAATCAGTCCTCTTTCTAATATTCGTCTAGGAAGTTGTGTCTCTTTCCATTCTTTTTATATTCAATCACTGTGTCCACATTTACATTCTCCACTGACTTGAAAATGTTGCCCTCCACATATGGGTTGGTCTTTTTCAAGGTGGCGATGAGATTTTTAATCTCCATTCTCTTTGAGGCAGATGAACCGTCGTCATTAATCGTGGTACAGGTCTCAGTGAAGTGACAAGCACATCTGAGAAAGTGGAGGTCGTAAGCCTTGGCCCAACTGATAATATCCTCCTCCCTGATTAGATACATTGGCCTGATGAGCTCCATTCCCTCAAAGTTGGTAGAGTGGAGTTTTGGCATCATGGTCTGGACCTGGGCACCATATAGCATGCCCATTAATATTGTCTCTATGACGTCATCATAATGATGTCCTAAGGCTATCTTGTTGCAGCCTAATTCCTTGGCCTTGGCATAGAGATGACCTCGGCGCATTCTGGCACACATGTAGCAGGGTGCCTCATCCATTGTATCAACCACGTCAAAAATATCCGACTCAAATATATTAATAGGAATTCCCATAAGTTTTGCGTTACTTTCGATGAGTTTCCTATTTACATCCAGATAACCAGGATCCATGCAAATGAATTCCAATTCAAAATTTACTTTTCTGTGGCGCTTAATCTCCTGCAAAAGTTTTGCCAAAAGCATGGAGTCTTTGCCGCCGGAAATGCAAACCGCAATCCTGTCTCCTTCCTCTATTAACTTGTAGTCTCTGCAGGCTCTTGCAAAGGGAGTAAAAAGTTTCTTGTGCCAAGTCTTCTGAATTCCCTTTTCAATTTCCGCTGCTCTGTTTTCTATATCTTTCATGTGTATTCCTTCTTAATATAAGTAATTTAGTCACATAGTAATATCTGAAAGTGCCAGTCGTCAATAGTAATCAAGAATGAAAACCATTATAATAAATTCCATGAATTGGAAAATATCTAAACTAAAAAACAAGAAAATAATTGGGGCTGCTTTAATTGCTTGCTTTGCTATAGGGGCTTTGGTAAGTTCATGGTCTGACACCTCCACTGGAGAGTCAGAAGTCAAAAAAGAAATGAAAGAAATGGTCCTCGTCCACCACTACCCTGAAAAAATTGATACAATCAGGGTCCTTTTGCTTGCAGATGATGGGACCATCTACCACAAGTCAAAAGATGCCAAAAAAGAAGGAGATTTAACTTACTTCTGTGATAAGGATGGCAACACCAAGGGGTTAGGTTATCCTGGCATTATGGAAATCCATTCCGAGGCCCAGGGATATGTCTTTGTAAACGAGGTTGATGTGGAGGATTATGTGGCTAGAGTTCTCCCTTCTGAGATGCCAGAATCCTTTGGCCTAAACGCTTTAAAGGCTCAGGCCATTTGCGCCAGGACATATATTTATAGTCTCAGCAAAGAGAGAGGTTATATGGACTATAATGCCTTAGTTGATGATAGTATCAACTTCCAAGAGTACAACAAATTGCCTACTACTACTCTTTCTGACCAGGCTTGTCAAGAAACCCATGGTCAGATACTAGTCAAGAATTATAGTGCAGTTGAATCGTTATACCACTCAACTTCCTGCGGATTTACCCAGACTGGAGACATATTTGGAAACAAATATGACACGGAACTATTGCAAAGCAAGTACATAGGGGTACCTGCCACAGCAGACAAAAATTCAGCAGCACATCCTATCGATTTTGATTCTTATCTCCGCACTGTAGACAACTTTGCCTTTGAGAAAGATGAAAAGTATTTCCGTTGGATGATCAGGATAAACGTGGATGAAAAATTAGATTCAATAAAAAATAGAATCATCTCCATGAAAGAAGATGATCCTAAAAATATCATTTATGAAGGAGATGGCCCATCCGGAAAAATCACTCATATGGACCTAGTCGAAAGAAGTAAGGGTGGTGCTATTACTTCTCTTATGCTTACCTTTGAAAATGGCACCGTAACCATCTCTGACCAATTGGAGATTAGACGCATACTCGGTGCTGGCATCACACAAGTCTTTCTAAACGACGGCAGTCGACCTGAGGGAGTCACCAGTCTCTATTCCTCTGCCTTTACATGGGATGTGGGCCAGAATGGAAACTATGTATTATATGGTGGCGGCTACGGTCATGGGGTTGGCATGAGTCAATATGGAGCCAAAGACCTGTCGGAAGCAGGATTCTCCTATACTGACATCCTAGAGTTCTTTTATACTGATGCAATAGTTTACCCCCTAGACTAATCTACAAATTGCCAGCCATTTTTCTTTTGCTTGGCCACATACAAAGCATCATCAATTCGCTTGATGGTCTCCTCGATGTTTTCATCTTCCATATGGAAGAAACTAGCGCCTAGGGATATAGTTACCTTCGCATTGATATCACCCTCTGAGAAAAGGGCATGCCTCACTAGTCTCACCGTCTTATCTAAAGTTAGGCCTGCTGTATCCTTATCGCATTCATCATAGATGATTATAAACTCGTCTCCGCCCCATCTGATAATCCTATCAGTCTTTCTCAGGCCCTCTTTCAATATTTGCACTGTGTGGGTAAGTACATAGTCTCCAAAGTTGTGACCGTAAACATCGTTTACGTGTTTAAAATTATCAATATCAAAAATTGCAATAAGTGGAGAAGTTGCTCCATCCCTGTACTGTCTCAAAAGCCCCCGCATGTACTTGTCGCCATAGGCTCTGCTGCTGGCCCCAGTGAGGGGATCATTGTAAACCTTTGTAGAAAGGTTATCAATTTCGTTTTTAAATATACTCTCTCGTGTCTGATACAAATTCAGCCACATTATAATAATTGATAAAATGCCCCCTATTGATAAGACATATCCTAACATCATAAGTCTTTGAACAGTAGAATTATTGAGAATGGAGTCTCCTCTTAAGGCATTGTAGTAAACTCCCATGCTCACTATCCAATTATATTCTTTGTATAGTTTGGAATATGTCATCTTCTTTGACACATTATCACTATCAGGTTCCTTAAAATAATAACTGTAAATAATTCCCTTAGGATTGCTTGTCACTCCATCTAATTCTACCTGATATGGGGTATCGCCTTTGGCATCTAGAGTATTAGTACTAAGCCATATGCCCTCAGTCTCCGGCATGCCCGGATGAACCAATCTAACAGCATAGTTATCCCCGCCACTGTAATCTCTTATCTCATTTATCCAGATATATCCGCCATAATTATAGGATGCATTATGTAACTGTTCTCTTACTAAGCCCAGCACCTCATTGTATACATCCTCTTCAGAATAGGCTATGCCCATATCTGTCCAAGATTCCTCTATATGTCTTTTTGTTGAATCAATTACGGTGATATAATTATCCACAATAGAAACAAGCTGCTGCTTTTGATATCCTACCGCAGAGCCCCGGGATAAATCGTATGAAACTGTCTGAATAACAAGCATTAAAGCCAATGCAATAAGGCAGACAACCATGCCCATAGTCATGTGTCTGAATATCTTGTCACTATTTCTTTCCCCAATATTGTTTCTCATCTTATTCTCTAATTTGGATTAATAAAAGCATTAAACTACAAGTTTTATTTTTAAATAATACCCAAAGAATGTGATAAAACTGTTACAAAATTGGGATTTTGTGACTTTTTCTACAGAACTTTTACCTTATTTTTCTTCCTGGGCTTTATTCCCCTTGTCTGTCGAAATACTACCAGAGCTAAAAGATTTAACAGGTAAGTTGAAAATCTGCATTGTTGTTATGAAATTCTGGTGAGAAACTGTAGTTGGCTCAAAACCCACTGTCTTGAAAGCCAATTGCATAATAGGTCCTGTTGCAAATGCACAAATCAAAGTGCCAATACCAACTGGACCTCCCAAAAAATATCCTGTGAGGGTAGCTGTTGCAAGTAATAGAATAGATATAGCCCCAATAGGAATGTTTCTCATGTGCTTTGTAATACCTACAAGGAGTGTATCCCTTGGACCACAGCCAAGAGCGGCATTCATGTAAGAATAGGAAGTGTATCCCATAATAGTAAGCCCCAGGAGAATCATTAGTATACCTCCAATGATAGTCTTTGGAACAGGAACAGCATTCAAGTGATTGAAAAAGTCTACTGACTTTCCTACTACAAGAGAATCAATAATCATAGCAATACCTATTGGCTCTCTGAGAATAATGTCAATTCCCAATATCATAAATGAAATAAGAATTGATGCAGAACCATATAATATCCCTAATGTTTTTGAAACTCCTATGCTAAACACATCCCAAGGACCAGCCCCTATGGATGCCCGTATTGTCAGATAAACCCCAAAGCCATTAATAAAAAGGCTAATTGCTGCAATTAATATATTTGAAATGATTTCTTTTCTAGTTCTATTTTTAGTTGGGCTTGCCATAATAAAATTCCTTATAACTTCTTTCTATTATGAGACTCTAAATTCTCGCCTATCTATAATAGCAAAAAGCCCAAACTATTGCATCAGAGTTTTCTAAGCAGACTATTACTGCATCTCATAAAATTCTTTTGTCTCGTTGATGTCATTAACAGGAGGCTTTAATCCCTCAATAGTAATATTGTTTTGTATTATTCCTATTGCTATAATAGGTAAAACGTAAATTGCGAGGAAATAGATATGATTATATCCACAAGAGGCCGCTACGCCCTGAGAGTAATGATTGACATTGTTCAACACAATGATTCTGAATATATTCCACTAAAAGAAATTGCAGAACGCCAAGAAATTTCCGAGAAATATCTGGAGTCTATTTTAAAAATTCTGGTTAGCAACAAACTGGTGGAGGGTGTCCGTGGCAAAAACGGAGGCTACCGCCTGAGCAGGGATGCTGAAAAAATCACAGCATGGGATGTTATCTCTGTCACTGAAAATGAACTGACAGTAGTGTCATGCCTGAACCCTGACTCTCCCGCCTGTGACAGGGCCGCAAACTGCTCCACCCTGCCTATGTGGCGTGAATTCAATAAAAATCTAAAGAATTTTTTCAGCAACTATACAATAGAAGATTTAGCCACAGGCAAACAATAAATAAAAAAGGGCCCTCAAGGCCCTTTTTATTCTTTTCTCATCACCTTTACCGGGTTTACTTTATTGCGATAATCAATATACCAAAATGCAGTATTCAAATCGATTTTTCTACTGCTGTTAGTCTCATTGTTCTGCTTTATAGCAGTATTATTTCTAATATTAATAATCAACTGGCTAATTGCCGGGTTTTCTCCCTTACGTAAGCTGTCTCGCAGTCTCTCGTAATAGAGGTCTACAATTCTGGAGAAAATCTCAATATCTGAATAGCCTTCATTTGCTACTCCGCCTCCGATGAGTGGCATGAGAAGTGGGGCATACAATTCCGATTCTGGCGGATTCTCGTCCAATTTACTCTGGTCAAAATAATCCCAAATACAATCAAAACTTTCCACCACCGAAGCATACTTGTCTGAATTGACCTTTAGGGGCTCTGTACTGTCTTTACCCTGGATTACCTCTGCATTGGCCAATAGATATAGTTTTTTCAGTTTGGCTACGTTGCCTTCCACATATTTAACATCAACACCCACTATTGTCCCGATTTTAAAATTTCGTCTCTTGGCACAATCGTTTTCTCCTACCCGAACTTCCTCTCCCTCAGGCACGGTTTTTTTCACCATGACCCAAGGCCTGTTCTGGTCTATTATCTCTTCCCCTTTTTCCTTATATAGCCTCTCTAATACAGCATCAATTTGGCATTGGATTTGGTGTTTGTCCACTCCCAGTTCCTCAAAATGCTTGCACATATCATCAATCAAAGAGCCTTTCTCCGATTCTTCAAACAAAAAAGTCTTATTGATACCAATAAGCATGGCTGACTTAGGATAATTTTTGAATGCATTGGTAAGATAACTGTCTGCCACACGAATTTCCAAGGCGCAGCCAGGTCTCTCTGCCTCCACACGTTTGTGCAGGTATGTTTCAAATTCCATTCTCTTTTTTATCCTTACTGCCGCCAGAATCAAAGCACAAATCAACAAGAAAATCAAAAGAGTGATAGTATCCCACAGTGTCTGACTCAAATTAAAATAAGGACCCAAAATGGCAGGTATTACATCGTGTACTTTGAGTCCCCAGATTGTATCCGGAAGCTGCCAGATTGCTACAAATCCACCAATGAGAGATATACCCAATGTGAGCCAGGACTTATAATATAGGCTGCGATTTGCTTCGCTACCTTTAATCAGTTTATTTAGTTCTTTTGACCTTTTGCGATACTCTCGTATTTTCATCTCTAAAAATCCTCGTCTTGAAACCACTGGTCTAATCCCAGGCTTTCGAAATCTATCTCGTTCTTATCATTGATGCTTTTTGATTTAAAAAAGATGATCCGAGTTCCTGCTTTTATTTTCAGCACATGCTTTACCTTGGGCGGAATAGAAAAGACTCCCCCGGCCTCTATGACATAGTCCTGGTTTGTGTCCAGAATCTTCATACATACTTTCCCGCTAATCACATAATTGGTCTCTGTGATTTCGTCGTGATAATGGGGACTGTCATGGGTGTATTCCTTATAATCCGAAATTCCAATCTCATTATCCATAGTATGGATGTGACTGGCTATCTGATCCTTTTGCAAATTCCCCTGAACATATTGACGGTCTGTCACCCGCAAAGCCTCATTCAACTCTGCTGCTGGTATCACCGCCACTTCATCTTTGAATGTCATTTTCATAGATGATTATCCTTTCTCCAAGAGCCCGCTTTGGTACGCAATAATGCTTCCATCAAATCCAAATCTTCTGGAACTGTAATTTTGATATTCTTTTCCGAACCTTTAGAGAAATAGACTCGCTCTCCCAGTCGTGTCATCAAGGCACAGGATGCTGTTTCATTCAAAATACCTTTCTCCAAAGCCTCTCTATGTTTTGCTCCCAGCAGGGCCAAAGGAAATGCCTGTGGGGTCTGGGTCTCCATAATCAAGTCTCTAGGGTAAATGGCATCAGAGCATTCCAACCCTTTTCCCTCTTCACCATATTCATCCCGGACTTTTTGCATCATGGTAGTGACACAAGGAATGCACACGATTGCATTTCCTTTTTCCTTTGCCACCCGAATGCAATCTGCCAACACTTCATCATCCACAAGTGGACGGATAGCATCATGAATCAGGATTAAGTCCTCACCGCTGTAATATTTTTCCAAGCCAAAAACCCCGTTACGGATTGATTCCTGACCTGTTGCTCCTCCGTAAAATATATGAGCCAATTTGGAGATACCATAATCCTCCGCCATCTTTTTAATATCTTCTTCATAGTTTGGATGGCATACTACGGTAATTTCGTCGATTCCCTCAAAATGCTCAAAAGCTTCCATGGTATATGCCAACACAGGCTTTCCCAGCACTTTTATATACTGCTTCGGCATCTTGTCCGATAGTCTAGCACCTACTCCGCCAGCGATAATCATACCAACATTCATATGAGCCTCCTTGCAGGTTGTTTTTTAATATATCTTAATCCTAAACAGGCATACGGTCAACGAATGAAGTATGTGCTAAAACAAAACCGATATAGTGGTACCGACTCCTGGAGCGCTGTCTAATTCAATTTTTGCATCATGAATTTCAACAATATGTTTTACAATTGCAAGTCCGAGCCCTGTGCCACCTGTGGCTTTAGATCTGCTTTTATCGACTCTATAAAATCTTTCAAAAACTCTCTGTTGATCCGCTGCAGGTATTCCAATTCCATTGTCCTTTACAATCAAGCAGGTGGAATTGTCTATAGTATTAACTGATACCAAAACTTTTCCTCCTGGATTATTATATCTAATAGCATTTTGAACCAGATTCTCAGTGAGTTCCTTTATCAATTCTTTATTTCCACGTATAGCACTTTCTTTGCCTTCAATTGCTATAGTAATGTCCTTGAGCCTTGCATTTACTTCTAATTCCTTAACACAATCTTGAGCCACCTCATATAAATCAATTCTTTCAAAAGCCAGTTCACGATTTACCCGGTCAAGTTCTGAGAGTTCAATAATATCATTTATTAATGCAAGCAATCTGTCTGCATTTTTATGAATTTCCTGATAGAAATGACTCTGCTTTTCTCCTGAAACCATCTCGCCTTCTAATAGTTCCGCATAACCTGAAATAGCCGTAAGGGGCGTCTTTAACTCATGTGATACATTAGCTGTAAAATCCTGTCTTGCTTTCGCAGCCGCAAGCACATCTGTATGCTGAGTTCTAAGCATATCCGAGAGAGGATCTAGTTCTTTATATGGAGATTCATAATCAGAATTTTCCAGATTTGAAACCATTATTTCTATGGGTTTTAATAGTTGTTTTGTGAGTAAATGTGAAATCACCACGCACACTGCAATGATGATAAAAATGATCAAAGTTATAACAGGAGCCACCGAAACAAAAACAGACCATAGACTTTGCGCATCCATTGCTACTCGGAGTACAGTTCCATTATCTAAAAGGATAGCATAATAAAATGTATTCTTATTCATAGTATCTGATTTTCGAACTTCTTCTCCAACGCCATCAGCAAAGGCTTCCTGTATTTCTGGCCTGTCATTATGATTTGCCAGAAGATCTGCCGATGTATCATTATCATAAAGTACCGTTCCATCCTCTGCGACCCAGGTAACACGAAGTTCTTCGATATCAGTAGATAAATCAATCTCGTCTGTATTAATATTAACCGACTCAAAATAATGGGTATCCTTTAAAAGTTTTGCACTAACTGACAAATCTGACCGAACTTGTCTCTGAAACAAACCATAATATATAACTGTAATTCCTATAAATGTGGCAACTACTGCAAGAACAGTAATTCCAACTAGTCTTTTATTTATTTTGCTTTTCATTCGATTACGTAACCTACATTTCTAATTGTTTTTATTCTCGAACCATACTCACCAAGTTTTTGGCGAAGAGTTTTCACATGCATATCAATTGTTCTTGTTTCGCCTTCGTAATCGGTACCCCAGACCTCATCCATTATTATTTCTCTGGTCATCACAATTCCTCTGTTAGCAATAAAGAGAGACAAGAGTTCGTACTCTTTGTATGTTAATTCTAACGACTTTCCATCAATTGAAACCTCATGTTTAGCGTTGTTAACAATGAGTCCATCCAGGCATAATTCTTTCACTTCATCAGACAAAGTTCTTCTCAGTACGGCTTTAACTCTTGAAATAAGTTCCATAACAGAAAATGGTTTCTTAATATAGTCATCTGCCCCATCCTCAATTCCCTTTACCAAATCTAGTTCAGATGTTTTAGCCGTTACCATTATAATTGGCAATTTCTTTGTTTCCGCAGTTCTGCGCAAACGTCGTACAATCTCATTCCCATTTTCATCAGGAAGCATAACATCAATCAGACATAAATCAGGAATTACTTCCTCTATTTTTTTGTAAAAGTCTTTTGCAAGGCTAAACCCCAACACTTTGTGTCCTGCATTCATAAGGGCAAATTCTTCTATTTCCCTTATACTATCATCATCTTCAATAATAAAAATTAGTGCCATTATCCTACTCTGCCTTTTCTAATTTCTTTATTTCTTTCTTCCTTAGAGGATAGTTCTTTAGTAACTTTTCATATTCAGTATAAAAAGAAACTCTCTCCTCATCAGAAAAATTCTTATAATATCCATGTGTACTATAATCATTATCATAAATAGTGATGAGCTCTAGGGCAATATTTGAACAATGATCAGAAACTCTTTCAAGCCCAGTCAATATATCTTCGAGAATAAATCCCATCTCAATAGAACATTTTCCTTTTTTGAGTCTTTTTATATGATTCTCTTTTATTTGCTTAGTAAGAGTATCGATCACTTCCTCTAAAGGCTCTACATGAGTTGCTTTCTCATTGTTATCATTGCAAAAAACATCTACTGTTAGCGTGCAAATATCCATCACTGCATTGTTTATTGCCACAATTTCACGTCTCGCAGGCTTTGAAAAAGATAATTCCCTCTTATGAATCTCTTTTGCCGATTTTGAAATATCAAGAGCGTGATCTGAAATTCTTTCAAAATCACTAATACTGTGTAAAATAACTGACATGCTTCTGCTGTCTTCAACAGAAATATTTTTACTTGATAATTTTACAAGATATGACCCAAGTACATCTTCATACTTATCAACCATCGATTCCAGTCTGGCTACTTCTTCTACACTATCAGAAGTATAATTCAAAAGGACCTCTGTTGCCAGCTCCATTGATTTTTGAACAAGTTCTGCCATCTCCCTTGCTTTTGCCCTACATAATTCCATAGCAAAAGCCGGGCTCTCCAGAAATCTCTCATCAATATAAACATCCATTTCTTCAACTGCTTCTTTTTCATTATTTCCAGGTATGGTAAGTTCAGCCAATTTAACAAGACCATCCGAAAGCGGAAACAAACAAATTGTAGCTCCTATATTAAAAAGGCTGTGGACCAGAGCAATTCCCGCCGCATTAGCCGATTGCCCTAAAAATGTGAAATCTACAAATGCATTTATTGAATAAAATCCAACCATAAATAGTATTGTACCTATAAGATTGAAATACAAATGTATCATAGCAGTTCTTCTAGCATTTCTACTTGCTCCAATGGAGGAAATTAGGCTAGTTACACATGTTCCAATATTCTGTCCCATGATAATCGGCAGGGCCGCAGAATAGTGAACTGCACCTGTCGCACATAAAGCTTGCAATATACCCACTGAGGCCGAAGAACTCTGGATAATTGCCGTAAGAAGGGCGCCAACTATCATTCCAAGAATGGGATTTCTAAATGCAGTCATTATTTGGGTAAAAGAAGGATTATCCGCAAGTCCTGATACAGCCCCGCTCATAGTTTCCATGCCAAACATCAAAACTGCGAAGCCAAGTAGTATTCCACCTACATCCTTCTTTTTCGATTCATCTTTACTCGTCATCAAAAATATAATACCAACAGCCGCAAGGATTGGTGAGAAGGAAGAAGGTTTAAGTAGCCTTAACCAAATGGTACTTCCTTGGATTCCTGTAAGGGATAACATCCAGGATGTGATTGTCGTGCCAATATTAGCACCCATGATAATACCTACCGCTTGGGATAGTTTCATAATTCCAGAATTGACAAAACCTACTACCATAACAGTAGTAGCTGATGAAGATTGTATGACGGCTGTAACCCCCGCACCTAACAAAACTGCGAAAATTCGTTTTTTAGTGAGAGTTTCAAGTATTGTTTCCAACTTACCACCAGCCATTTTGGAGAGACCATCACCCATAACACTCATTCCATATAAAAATAGTGATAATCCACCAATCATATTTAATAAACTAAAAATATCCATACAAATTCCTTTCAAATTCTATTCTTTGCCAACTATTAGAATAGAATTTAAAAGTAAAATGTATGGACACAGTTATGTAAAATCTATGTAAAATTTTTAACTTTGCTTGCTATTACAATGCTTTATTTCCATTAACCATCAGTCTAAATGTAACACCAAGCAATTCCGAAGACTTTCTGCACATCATCATCCTACCAAGAAAAATATCAAAATACTCATACATGGTACAAATTTTCTCATCAATTTCTAGATCCAATGTAATCTGCTTTTTTTCTTTATCAACAACAAGCTCTGTCTTAGTAACAGCATAATTAACTCTGTCATGCACATCAAAGCTCGCCTTAGGCTTTTTTCTCACTCTGTTTCTTCTTACATCTGTTTTATCCGCAATAATAAGTGCCGCTGAGATTACATCTGTTGCACCACCAGTAGATTCATCATGATGTGCAATTGCTGAAACTACTGTAAGCCTATCATTGAGTTCTAAATCATATCCTTTCAAGATATCATTAGCTAAAATTGCGCCATACTCTGCATGTCTACTCCTATTGATTGCATTTCCTATGTCATGCATATAAGCTGCTATTTTGACCAGCTCAATTTGCTTCTTCTTATAACCTAGACGTTCAAGTATCATAGCTGAACGCTCTGCTACGAGAACAGAATGTGCCTCTGAATGATCTGTAAAACCTAATATTCCGAGATTTTCATTTCCTTTTGCTATAAGTGCCTTTATTTCCTCATCTTCCTTAATATCCTTATACTTCATCCAAATCCTCCTTTTGTTTAAGTGAATAAATCACCCATTCCGCTATGTTAGTTGCATGATCTCCGATTCTTTCAAAATACTTTGCAATCAAAAGAATATCTGTCGCTTCTTCACCCTCATCAGGATTATTAAGGATTAGTTCTATAACATCTTTCTTAGCCTCTACAAATAAATCATCTACTATATCATCATGCTCTATAACTTCCTTTGCCTTAATTACACTCTTCTCAACATATGCTTCTATACTGTGGTTAAGCATAATCATTGTTTCCGTAGCCATTTTGGAAATATGCTCGAACTTATCAATCTGACTATTCTGCCCCATCAGAATTGTCATTTCAGAAATATCCGCAGCATGATCTC
>JAIKWH010000033.1 GCA_024684955.1 Pseudobutyrivibrio sp. | reverse complement strand
AGTTCGTCGTCACAGACTATGCCTGTGGCCTCCTTTTCCCAGATCAAATCCTTGATTTCTTCCACCTTGCCTGTGCCCACATAGGTAGCAGGGTTAAACCTCTCCAGGTTTTGCATGACATAGCCTACCACCTCAGCCCCTGCAGTCTTGCATAGGTCCTTTAACTCTGCCAGAGAATCCTTGGTCCCAGCCTCTTCCCCTGTGCACACAGCCACCAGTATTACTTTCTCAATTACTTCTTTTGTTTCTACCATCTATTATCTGCGGAGAAATCCCGCAATCTCCTAATTTAAACTAATTCTATTATATATCAACTTCTAGCCGGTATAAAAGCATTCCGCCATTTTTCGACAAAAGATTCACAATTATGTTGACCTTTAAATAATAACGTGCTATTTTATTTTACGAACTTAATAAATTTGCTAGGGGCGCTATTGCTGAGAGGTGATTATCACCGACCCTTATTACTTGAACCGGATAATACCGGCGTAAGGAAGCTAACCAGGTATCTCCTAGCATATATCCATATATGAAGGGAGATTTTTTTATGCTTTACAATGTTGTTGTAAATGACTGGGGCGAGACAACCTACGTACCTACTACACTGGGTAATGTACTTCTTATCGCTGTAATTATTGTTCTTTTATCACTGGCTATACTTTTTGCAAAAAAGCGCATCGACGCCAGCGCAGCTACAGGGGGAAAACTTACCGCAAAACAACTTGCCTTTTGCGCTGTTTCAATGGCCCTTGGAATTGTTCTTTCAAATATCAAACTATTCCATTTCCCTACTGGCGGCTCAATCACTTTATTCTCAATGCTTGTTATCTGCCTGCCTGGTTATTGGTTTGGCACTGGTGTTGGAATCCTCACCGGGGTTGCATATGGCCTTCTTTCACTGGTAATAGACCCATATGTTTTATATCCAATGCAGCTTGTTGTTGACTATATCCTTGCCTTTGGAGCCCTGGGTCTCTCAGGTCTCTTCTGCAACTCAAAGCACGGCCTTATCAAAGGTTATGCTGCTGGTGTTTTAGGCAGATATGTATTTGCAGTTCTGTCAGGTTGGATTTTCTTTGGCTCATATGCTTGGGATGGATGGGGCGCTCTTCCATACTCACTTGTTTACAATGCCATCTACATCTTTGCAGAGGCAGCAATCACAGTAGTTGTTCTCGCCCTTAATCCAGTTGAAAACCTTATGGTTCAGATTAGGAGAATGGCTACAGAATAAGTTAGAAATGTTTTGCTCAAACATTTATATACTAAAAAAACCAGGGGCTAAATCTTTGCTCCTGGTTTTTTATTCTTCTGTGATAAAGTGGCTAATGGCCTCGGCGAAACGCCCCTCATTAAAAGGCTTGATAACAAAGTCTTGGGCTCCTGCCTCTATAGCCTCTATAACATAACACTTTTGTCCCATGGCACTAACCACTAGAATCTTTGCATCTGGATCAATGGCCTTAATCTGTTTGATTGCATCAATTCCATTAGAACTACGCCCAATTGTGTGACCATCAACTGTCATAGTAATATCCATGGTAACAATGTCTGGCTTGTACTGCTTGTAAGCCTCCACAGCAGCGTTGCTATTGTCGGCCTCTGCAATGACTGTACAGCCATTCTTTTGCACTTCGTTTCTAACGACGGCTCTCATAAATTTTGAGTCATCTACCACCAATACTGTATTACCCAAAATGTCCTCCTAAATTGCCAAAATAATTTACAGTTCGGATCCCTATTTTTGGATATGCAATAATTATAACACAGTGTATAAAAAATTTTCTTGAATTATTAGTGAACTAGTTTAGCAAATACGTGGAAGGCCCTCTCCCTGGAGAATATCTATAAATCTGCGGCCACCAATTCTTGTCTTGAGAATCAGACTGCCCTTTTCACTATCATCACCTGGCTCATTTACATAGCCGATGATGCAGGCATCCTGGCCATACTTGCTAGATTTGATAATATCTACACACTCATTTGCACATTCCTCTGGCACAATTGCAACCATCTTGCCCTCGTTGCCCATATAAAGTGGATCCAGTCCCAAAAGCCCACAAAAACTCTCTACCTGTGGGTCCACTGGCAGTTTATCCTGCTCTATCTCAAAACAAGTATTAGAAGAAAGTGCTAGTTCCTTTAATACTGTGCCAAGTCCACCTCTTGTGACGTCCCTTAATACATGGACAGGCATTTTTGCCTTTACTAAATTGCCTACCATGTCCTGTAATGGAGCATTGTCACTTTTGATGTTATTTTTGATACCCATTCTCTGGCTCAAAACAGTGGCGTGATGGTCTCCCACATTTCCAGAGACAATAATAGCATCTCCTACAGTGGCATTTTTTGCCTTAATATCCACTCCATCAGGGATAAAGCCAACACCTGCTGTGTTGATATAAATACCTCCATTGCCCTCGATTACCTTTGTATCTCCAGCAACGATTTTGACCCCTGCCTCCTCAGCAGTCTCAGCCATAGACTTTACCAATCTCCTCAGGAGGGCCACATCAGCCCCCTCCTCCAGAATGAAGCCGCAGGTGATGTATTTAGGCACAGCCCCTCTCATGCAAAGGTCATTGACAGTGCCGCAGATGCACAGTCTTCCTATGTCTCCTCCTGGAAATTCTAGAGGGGTAACGACAAAGGAATCTGTAGTCATGGCAATAGTGCCGCTGCCAGGTACCACTGCTGCATCCTCCATCTCTGACAGGACGTCACTGTTAAACTGTGACTCAAATATATCCCTAATTAATTCTCCTGTTGCACGGCCGCCTGACCCGTGCTCCATAATAATCTTATCCATTTTTTACTCCATTCTATCTATATGCATTAAAGCAGGAACCCTCTTCGGAAACCATGCAAGCCCCCTCAGGGTGCATAGGTGTACAAACTTTGCCGAAAAGTGGGCAATCGCTAGGCTTGCATTTTCCCATCAGGATTTCTCCACAGCGACAAGCCTTGTTGCGCTTGTTGTCCTGGTCTAAGCCTATGCTGCCTGCGTCATATTTTTTAAACTCATCCTTTAAAACAAGGCCGGAACCTGGGATGATACCCATTCCTCTCCAGGCCACATCTGCCTTTTCATAATATTTATTAAACTGAGAAACTACTATATCGTTTTGTCCACTGTCCACCACAGAAGTATAGTAGTTTTTCACCACATGCTCTTTGTTGATAACCATCTGGGCCAGGCCATAGATTGCAATGACAAGCTCTCTGTCTCCAAAACCTGATACAGCAAATGGAATCTGATATTTTTCAGCCAGCCCCGCAAAATAGTCTGCACCTGTAATTGCGCACACATGGCCTGGGGCAATAAATCCGTCTATCTGAGCCCCATTCTCGCACAGGTAGGAAATGGCTCCCGGCATAGTTTTAAGGGCTGTCAGTACCTGGACATTTTCAAGTCCCATAGCCTGGACCTGGTCTAAAAGCAGGGTATAAACAGGAGCGGTGGTCTCAAAGCCCACTGCTGCAAAAACATAATTCATGTCAGGATTTTCTTTGGCAAGTCCTAACACATCCATTGGGGAATATACCATGGCAACCCTGCCACCCCGGCCCTTGGCCTCATTCAAACTCTCCTTGGATCCCGGCACCCTGAGCAAATCCCCAAAGGTGGCCACTGTAGTGTTTTCCCTCAGACAAATCTCTATCAGTTTGTCGATGTAGGCTGTAGGTGTAACGCACACAGGGCATCCCGGCCCTGACAATAATTCTATATTGGCAGAAAGCAAATCCCTAATTCCATGCTTTGCTATAGCATGGGTGTGGCTGCCGCAAACCTCCATCAACCTAATCTTTGGACCATCATAATTTTGTAAAAAATCAACTAATGCACTGATTTCCATTAGCCCTCAAGGCCTCCCATAAGTTCTATTATTTCCTCAGCCTCGTCCTTCTTTAAAGTCTGTATAACGCAACCAGCGTGAACAAGGGCATAGTCCCCTTCCTCCACCTGGCACAATCCTGCGTATGCCTCAACCTCATTGCCATTGAAATCCACAGTAACTTTTCCATCTCTCTTTTTCTTAACCAATCCTGGTATTGCTACGCACATAGTATTACTCCTTATATAAACAAATAAGTCTGGATTCTTGCTGACAATTTTATTGTTCTGTCTCCAAGAAGTCCTAATTATTTTTGCTAACTATATATGCCTGGCCTAAACATATGCCCCCATCTCCCGGTGGCAAAATTTGGGCCGTATATACTTTATAGCCTCTATCCTCCAATAGGTCAATGGATGTTTCCAATAAAATACGGTTGAGGAAGGTGCCTCCCGATAGGACAATTTGATTAATTTCCATCTCATCAGCCTTTGTTTTTATAAAATCTGCCACCCCTAGGATAAATCCTCTGGCCAGTCTTGGTACATCTACCCCCTCTTCCATTGCATTTAGCAGTGCTGCGAAAAGTTCCTTTGTATCCCCATCTTTACTTATCTTTAGTGGGTAAGCCTCCTTTGTCTGGCTCGCAATATTTTCTAATTCTATAGGGGCCTGACCCTCATAAGAATTATAATGACATATACCTAGTATGGCAGAGACTGCGTCAAAGAGCCTGCCCATAGAGGTGGAATTAATTGTATTAATGCCGTTATCAATTGCAGCCCTAATCAGGTCAGCCCCGCCCTTATCAAAGTCATGTATAAGACCTTTTTTAAAAGCCAGACTGTCGAACTTTTCATCCAGGCCAAGATTATGAATCATGGCAAGGGCTATGGTGTTGGTGTTTTTTGCTCCCTGGTCACCACCTATTAATTTCATTTCTTTCAAATGGCCAACTCTTTCCATAGAATGACCATCCCAGGCAAATATTTCCGATCCCCAGATAGCCCCATCATCTCCATATCCTGTGCCATCAAAGGCAAAGCCAAGGATAGGTCCCTTTATGTTTTGCTCTGCTATTACAGATGCCACATGGGCCTTATGATGCTGCACATCTATAATCGGCAGGTTTCCTTTTGCTGCCACCTGGTTGCTAAAATATCCTGGGTGCTTGTCCCTAACCACAGCCTTTGGCTCGAATCCGAAAATCCTGCTCATAGCATCCCTCTCAACCTGGTAGAATTCCTGGCAGGATACAGATTCCAAATCTCCCAAATACTGGCTTGGGTAGGCAAGACCATTTTTTATATAGCAGAATGTGGACTTGAGATCTCCACCGGCTGCAAAAATTTCTCCGGGGATATCCACAGGTATAGGTGTTGGGACATGACCTCGTCCTCTTCTAATATACTGGCTCCTTCCTCGGACAATCTTCATTACAGAATCGTCCATTGGCCTTAAGATTTCTCTGTTATGGGAAAGAATCGCGAGACTAACACCTTTCATCTCCGGAGAATTTCCCCGCTCTTTCATCCACTCAGTCATCTTGTCATTGTCAGTCTCCAGCACATCCCCGCTGGCATTTCCCGAGGTCATAATCAGTGGTCCACATTCTTTTACAAGCATTATCTGCACCGGATTGCAAGGC
The DNA here is from genome assembly GCA_024684955.1 of Pseudobutyrivibrio sp. Lineage (GTDB taxonomy): Bacteria > Bacillota > Clostridia > Lachnospirales > Lachnospiraceae > Pseudobutyrivibrio. The sequence continues at coordinate 45,333 of JAIKWH010000033.1, read as the reverse complement.
AACATGGCTCCCACATCAGGGCTAGACAGGCAGACATTGTCCGCAAAGTCTTTGTCTACATTCTGAATTCGTCTCACTAAAACAATAGGTCTGGCAGGAGACTCTAGAGCCTCCCCCTCTTTTTCATTTACAGTGGCGTATTCCCTGATTTGATCCAGGTCCTCAAACATGATTGCAAAGGACTTGGCCTCCCTGTGCTTTAGTATCCTGAGGGCTGCCACAGCCTGCCTATCAAAAGGATTGCAGGCCAGGTGATATCCGCCTATATCCTTGATAGCGAGAATACCCCCAGCCTTTAAAAATGCTATGGCATCATTAATCTCATTGCTACCTAGGCTGGAATCTGAAGAAATCACCCTAAATTCTAACTGTGGTCCGCAGGCCTTGCAGGCTATAGTCTGGGCATGCCTCCTCTTTTCTCCCCTGCCTGAGTATTCTTTCTGGCAGTCAGGACACATCTCAAAGTCTCCCATGGTAATAGTTTCCCTGTCATATGGCAGGCTCTTTAAAATGGAATACCTAGGTCCACATACGGTACAGGAAATAAATGGGTGGAGATACCTCCTGTTTGCAGGATCAAATAGTTCCTTTTGGCAATCAGGGCAAGTGGCTATGTCCGCAGGAATAAGAGGTAAATTTGCTCCCAGGTCCTGGTCAGAATTTACAATTACAAAACCAGAATCTGCCAGCAAAGCTACCTCTCCATCATTTGCCTCTTCCTCTACAACAGATGTAATAAATCCCCCTGTAGGAAGGTCATTTGTAATCCTATCCCTAAAGGAAATAAGGGCAGACTCCTGGCCTCTTGCAACCACTGTCACGATTCCACCTGTGTTTCTGACAAAACCATCTATATTAAGTTTGTCTGCAATCTCTGCAACAAATGGACGATAGCCTATTCCCTGGACCAGTCCCTTTATCACATACTTTTTTACCATCAGTATCTTCCCTTACAAACTTACATACTCTAAAACCTAATTAAAAAAGCCACCTGTTAAATCAGGTGGCCTCAATGATTAAGCCTCAGTCTTTGGAGCCTCAGCAGCTGGTGCTGCCGGTGCCGCTGGTTTAGCAGCAGGCTTTGGTGGCTCATAAGGCACCTCTACTGTGTAGGCAACCTTTTCTGGGCCTGGCTCCTGATAGCCTGGTGTAATAGAAAGGCACTTCTTAGGGCACTTTTCTACGCAATAGCCACACTGAACGCAATCAAAACGGTTGATAGACCAGGTCTTGCCATTTCTATCAACAGTGATTGCTCCTGGAGGGCAGCTGCGCATACACATACCACAAAGAATGCACATATCTTTATCTATATCTACATGACCTCTTGTGCGCTCTGGATACTCAGCAGGCTTAAATGGATACTGAGTAGTAGCTGGCTCAGAGAAGAGGTTTTTCATTACTTGTTTAGCGAATGGTAAAAATTGTCCCATCTCTTTAAACTCCTTTCTCTTTTATCTCTCTGTACAGCTGATACATGGATCGATTGTAAGTACCAAAAGTGGCACATCACCATACTGAGCACCCTGTAATGTCTGAACAAGAGCTGGTACGTTGGCAAATGTAGGTGTGCGGACTCTGAATCTGTCAAGGAACTTTGTTCCGTTAGCACGTACATGGTAATATGCCTCACCTCTAGGCTGTTCAACGCGGATGCTAGCCTCACCGTTAGGCATACCAACTACCTTTGTATCAATTTCGCCATCAGGTATCTTTTCAACACACTGACGGATGATGTCGATTGACTGGAAAATCTCGCCGATACGAACTTCGCAACGAGCGTATGAATCACAGTTGTTTGATGTGATTACATCAAAATCAAGATCTCCATATGCACAGTAGCCATTCTTTCTCATATCAACGTTGATTCCTGATGCACGCATCATAGGGCCTACAGCACCACGACGGATAGCATCCTCACCTGTCAGAATACCAACGCCAACAAGACGGCTCTTTACTGTATAGTCATCAAGGAAAATCTTTGTTGTATCACGGATTTCCTTTTCCATATCATTAAGCTGGCGAACGAAGTCGCGAAGCATATCGTTTGGCATATCCTTTAATACACCACCGATTTTGTTAACAGAGAAGATTACACGTCCACCTGTTGAGATTTCAAACATATCAAGGATTTTTTCACGAAGTCTCCAAGAATGCATGAAAAGTGACTCAAAGCCGAAACCATCGGCAAGAAGTCCAAGCCAAAGAAGGTGGCTGTGAAGACGGCTCATCTCTGACCAAATTGTACGAAGGTAATCTGCACGACGAGGAACCTCAACATTCATGATTTCCTCAAGAGCCATACAGTATGCCATACCATGCTGGAATGAACAAATACCGCAGATACGCTCTGCTACATATACCATCTCATTAAAGTCTTTTTTGTCTGTGAGGCTTTCAAGACCTCTGTGAATAAATCCAATAGAAGGAACTGCAGCTAAAACCTTCTCGTCCTCCAGGACTAAGTCAAGATGAATTGGCTCTGGCAGAACAGGATGCTGTGGTCCAAATGGAACGACACTTCTATTTCCCATCTTAGTTTTCCTCCTTTGGTAAGAATGGTGTCTCTACATCGATACGATATAACTTATCGTGTAAATCAACCTTTATATTTTCTACATTAAGTCCCCAAAGCTCGTGCATCTCATTCTCATAAAAAACTGCTGAGTTGTATACACGAGAGATACTAGGAACCCACTCGTCTTTTTCTGCAATCAGACGATACTGAACGAAATCATATCCACTTGAGAATGAATATGTAACCTCGTAGTGCTGCTCAGCCTTTGGGAATGAACAGCAAATCTGGCAAAGTCTCCAGAGAGCATTTTTCTTCTCCATGATAACCTGGAGGAGCTCAGCCTTATCAATCTGATACATATTGTCTTTAATTTGCTCCATAATTTCCTCCTTATTACTGAGCCTTCTGCTTTGCTTCAAGAGCAGCTGCCTTTTCTTTGAAAAGACCAATGCCCTTTACAACGCCATCAATGATTGACTCTGGTCTAGCAGCACATCCAGGTACATAAATGTCTACTGGAATAACTGTGTCAGCGCCACCCAAGATGTTATAGCACTCTTTGAAAATACCACCTGTACAAGCACAGGTTCCAACAGCAATGACTACCTTTGGTTCAGGCATCTGATCGTAAATCTGTTTAACAACAGATGCGTTCTGTGAGTTGATACCGCCGGTAATAAGGAAGATGTCTGCATGCATAGGGTTACCAGTGTTAATAACACCGAAACGCTCTACATCATATACAGGTGTAGTACATGCCAAAACTTCTATATCACATCCATTACAGCTACTTCCATCATAATGAAGGAGCCAAGGTGATTTATGTATTGTACTCATTTTCTATTCCTCCTAACCTTTGATCATCTCTAACAGGAAAAGGTTCATTCCTGCTGCAACAATTGTAACGCCCCATGCCAGTTTAAGCATAAGCTGCCATTTTACTCTGGCTGATGTATTGTCGATGAGAATCTCAAGGAACCATACACAAAGGATGGCTACCACAACACCGATGATAGAAAGTGGATTTGAATTGATAAAGAACAATCCAATAATTCCATAGAGGATAGCATTCTCGTACCACTCAGCAAGTGTAACGTATGCATATTCTTTTCCTACCATCTCAGCAGTTACACCCTTGATAACCTCCTGATGAGCGTGGTGTGAAGTAGAAATATCAAATGGACTCTTTCTGAATTTGATTGTAAGGATAAAGATAAATCCTACAAGGAATCCAGGAAGATACATAACACCAAGTTTTGAGTTTACTGCAATTTCAGAAACCTTAAAAGTTCCCATTGCAAGATAAAAACCAACAGCAACAAGCAACTCCATTGGCTCGCATGCCATCATCTGTACTAACTCTCTGTGTGTACCCTGTGAAGAGTATGGAGAGTGAGTAGATGTAGATGCAAGTACAAGGAACATTGCAGCTGTAGAAAGCGAAAATACAACCATCAAAAGATCAAAGCCTGCAAAGAAAAGCACACCTGATAAAAGGATAAAGCAAAGGTAAGACTTTACCATAAAAAGCTGAGCCTTGTTTGCTGTAAGGAACTCTTTCTCAAAAAGCTTTTTCAAATCATAAAATGGCTGAAGGACTGAAGGTCCTTTTCTGCCCTGCATACGTGCAGATACTTTTCTATCAAAGCCATCTAAAAGACCAATAACAAATGGTGCAAGGATGATGTAGCAGATGGCAAATATAATTCTAGTTTGTACTGTCATTAGAATGCACCTCCTACTACCATAATCAAATAAACAACAATAATAACTGTAGAAATTATAAGGGAAGGAGTGAATAACTTCTTCTCACCCATAATGTCTTCCATGTAGAAGTTGCTAATGTGCATCTGCTTTGGATCACCAGTAGCAGATACGAAATTGAAGTTGTCTCCAGCATTAGCACCACCCATGTATGTAATAACCTGCTTGCCCTTCTGATTCTTAGAGAAGAGGTAATTGATAAATGGAATAACAAATACACCAACAAGAAGAACTATCATGATTGTGATGTTTTCGTAACTGATAACCTGCTTAACAGTGCTGAACATGTCATATGTAAGAGGCTTGAGCACGTTGTTTGACAACCATGGGAATCCCAGGATAAGGAGTACCATCATTGCAGCGTGGAAGAACATTGAAACATACTCGTTGTTCTTTGTCAGGTCTCTTGACTTTTCCTTGCCAGACTGGCCGAGGATCTTTGACATCCACTTTGTCCAGTAGAACATTGTTGTTGCTGAACCGAAGCAAACGAAGAGAACCATAAGTGTTGAAACAAGCACTGATTTCTCATCGATAAATGACTTTAATGCTGCCCACTTAGAAATAAGCATACCAAATGGAGCAAGGAACATGCCTGCGATACCAATCATGAGAACGCAAGCAAGCTTTGGAAACAGTGATATAAGTCCCTGCATATCCTCAACATCACGAGAACCTGTTGTGTTTTCGATAGCACCTACGCACTGGAAGAGCATAGACTTGGTAACTGCGTGGAATATTACAAGGAATACTGCAGCCCAAATTGTCTCTTCGTAGCCTGCGCCAGCACAAGCAACAATAAGTCCAAGGTTTGAGATTGTAGAGTAAGCAAGTACCTTTTTGCCGTCTGATACTGAGATAGCCAGGCAAGATGCAGCAAGGAATGTGAAGCCACCAACCAGGGCTACCATGTTACCTACATAATTGTCTGCCATAGCAGTAGAGATACGGATGAGCATGTAAACACCGGCTTTAACCATTGTTGCACTGTGAAGAAGTGCAGACGAAGGTGTAGGTGCTACCATGGCTCCAAGCAACCAGCCTGAGAATGGGAACTGTGCTGACTTTGTAAGTGCAGCAAAGGCCAAAAAGGCGATTGGAATAAGATAAAGCATATTGGTGTGGTGTGCGATAGCCAGGTCGATAATCTTGTAGAGATTAACTGTGTTAAGGCTAAGGTAACCAATGCCGATTGCAACTGCGATACCACAACCACCTAGGAGGTTCATCCACAATGCCTTGAAAGAATTGTCGATGGCTTCCTGTGAGTGGGTGTAGCCAATAAGCAAGAATGAAGTTACAGATGTAATCTCCCAGAAGAAGTAAATCCAGATAAGGCTCTGGGCTGTAACAAGACCGAACATTGCGCCAAAGAACACAAAGATCATTGCAAGGAAAAAGCTGCGGTGATCAGGAAGTTCCTTGTGATGATGGATGTGATATCCATGCATGTAACCTACTGCATAGATTCCGATCAAAGAACCAACGACGCCAATGATAAGAATCATAATGATTGTAAGGTAATCAATGTGAATTGTAAGAGTCTCCTCTGGAGCAGTAGCGAAAAACTCAAGTCCTGCTACAAAAAGAGTCTGTACAATTGCCAAAAGTGAAATAATTGCCTTTTTCCACTTGAAGCAAAGATAGGTGATAAGACACATGAGGAAGAGATCCCCAAATAACACTATCTCATCAAATACCCCATTGAAAGGTAAATTAAAATCTAGTGTCTGGCTCCCCTGTGCGAACCATAAGACAGCTGTGGTAACTGATAATGCCATAACAATAGCACAGCCGAGATAGACGAAAAAGCTGCGTACTTTTGTAACCTTGAGTACGGCTGGCAGAATCGCCCAGAGAAATGGTAAACAGATCAAAGCTGTTACTAACATTTCCATAAATATTTCCTCCTTTTACGATGTTGCCATAAGGAAAATGGGCATAATATCCCCCCTATAGGCATATGGTTATATTATACACTAGTTTGCTAAAATTTTCACAATTATATCTTTTGTACTTAAATAAATACTCAAACTTTTAGATAAACCACCATCAAATAAAAATTATAGTTTCTTTTTGTGTCTAATCTATGTAATAATCCGCAAAAAAAGGGACGCTGTCGCGTCCCTAAATTTTTAAAGAAATAAATTAAGAAAATAAATTCTCTCGATTACTTTGTTGCTTTCTTTCTATTGTTAAGAATCTCAAATACTACGGCTCCCAAAAGAACCACGCCCTTAACAACCTTCTGCCAGTTGGCATCGATTCCCATGAGGGACATACCAAGGTTGATAACACCAATCAGTGTAGCACCGACAATCATACCAAAGATTGTACCAGAACCACCGTATGCTGATACGCCACCTACGATACAAGCAGAAATTGCATCCATCTCGTAGTTGGTACCTGCTGTAGAGTTTGCAGCCTTAAAACGTGACATTGTAAGGAATGCAGCCACAACAGTGAGAACTGCCATGTTCAAGTATGCAAGGAACATGATTCTCTTTGTATCGATACCAGACAGTCTTGTTGCCTCTGCGTTACCACCGATTGTGTAGAAGTAACGTCCGATATCAGTCTTTGATGTAATGAAACTATAGATAAGTACTATAATTGCAACCCAGATAAGTGAGTAAGGAATTCCACCTGCCAGTGAGAACTTGTATGCAAAGAGCATAACAACGAAGCAGATGAGAACTGATTTAACAATTACTGCAACAAGTGAGTCAGCCTCATAACCCTTTTTAATCTTTGTAGCACGGCCTCTAAATAGAGCAAGTACTACAAGGACAGAAATGATGATACCAACTACAATACTTGTCATATTGTACTGTACGCCACCGATGACTGGGCCACCCAGCAGGTCGTTGACCTTGCCTGTAAATGGGTCGCAGAATGATGCTGGCAGTGGGCTTACATTTGAGGCACCATTCATAAGGGCAACGCCCCATCCTCTAAGTGCAAGGAAACCAGCCAGTGTTGCAATCCATGGTGGAACATTAAGGTATGCGATAACATAACCTAAAACTGCACCGTAAACTACACCGATGAGTAACATAAGAAGCATTCCTACACCAGTTGGCAAGCCGCCATGTACAATCATCTTGGCACCAACAACACCTACGAAGCATACGAAGGATCCAACAGAAAGATCGATGTTACCACCGGTAAGCATACACATCAGCATACCAGTTGCCAAAACATATACATATGCGTTTTGTGTAATCAGCGCATTAAACTGGCTAGGAAGAAGCATTGTTCCGTTTGTTGAGAAGTTAAAGAACAGGACAACAAGGACCAGAACAATAAGCATTGTGTTTTCTCTTAATATATTAAAAATTTTGTCTTTCACTTTGATCCTCCCTCCTACTTCTTTTCTCTCTTTGACAATACGTCAAATATAACTGCTGCAAGAAGTACAAGTCCCTTTACTACCTTCTGGTAGTTGGCGTCAACACCCATGATTGACATACCCTGGTTGATAACACCAAGGAGAAGTGCTCCTATGATTGTGCCGAATACAGAACCGGTTCCACCATATGCTGAAGCACCACCAATGAAGCAGGCACCGATTGCATCCATCTCGTACATATTGCCATATGTAGGCTGTGCTGAAGCAGCGCGGGCAACTGTAAGAATAGAAGCAAGACCTGTAAGAATACCCATGTTGGTATAAGCAAAGAAGTAAACTCTCTTTGTGTTGATACCAGAAAGCTGTGTAGCCTTCTCGTTTCCACCTACAGCATAGAGGTATCTACCAATCTTTGTTCTGGTAGTAATAAAGAAGTAAAGCAGAATTACTCCCACGATCCAGAGGAGGGAAGAAGGAATTCCCTTGTATCCTGCTAACTTGTAGCTTAAGAAAAGGATAACTACTGAGATTATAACAGACTGTGCATAAAAACCGCCTGCGCTCTTTACTGAATAGCCCTTTCTTACCGCTGATACTCTTCCTCTAATCTGGATAAACAAATATACAAGCACAGCAATGATACCGAAGGCCATACAGGTAATATTTAAACCGCTTCCTCCAAAGAAATCAGGTACGTAGCAGTCTGCACCACCACCGAATACATTGAGGAATGTTTTGTTAGAAATTGAAACTGCATAACCCTGCAGAACTACATTTGCCAATCCTCGGAATGCATACATACCAGCCAGTGTTGCAATGAATGGTGGAACATTTACATATGCAACCCAAAATGCCTGCCATGCACCAACCAGTCCTCCAGCAATAATCATTACTATTGCTGCAACAAAGGCATTGGTACCTCTTTGCATAAGAACTGCACCTATACCACCTACAAAGGCAACTACTGAACCAACCGAAAGATCGATGTTACCACCGGTCAAGATACACAAAAGCATACCAGTTCCAAGAACAAATACGTATGCGTTCTGTGAAAGAAGGTTGTTAATGTTCTGCGAAAGAAGGATTGTTCCGTTAGTTGTTACTGAAAAAATTATAATTACAATCACCAGGGCGATGGCCATGGTGTATTTTCTTATAGCTTCTTTAAAATTTATTGTAGCCATGTCTCTCTCCCTTCTATGATCTTAGGATGGCGGCCATAATCTTCTCCTGAGAAGCCTCGGCGCCACTCATTTCTCCAACCATCTTTCCTTCGTTCATAACGTAAATTCTGTCTGACATTCCCAGTACTTCTGGAAGCTCAGAAGAAATCATTACTACTGATTTGCCTGCTGCTACCAGGTCGTTGATGATGCAGTAAATCTCGTATTTTGCACCAACGTCGATACCACGGGTAGGCTCGTCAAGGATAAGAACGTCTGGATTTGCAAACATCCATTTAGCAAGAAGAACCTTTTGCTGGTTACCACCTGAAAGGTTTCCAACATTCTGCTCAACTGTAGGACACTTGGTCTTCAGCTTGTCTCTATACTCCTCTGCTACCTGATATTCCTTATCTTTATCGATAACGTGCTTGCTGCAAATAGAAGAAAGATTTGCAAGAGTAGTATTAATCTTGATTGGATTTGAAAGAACAAGTCCGTTGCCCTTTCTGTCCTCAGTTACGTATGCAACCTTGTGCTCAATTGCCTCTTTGATTGTCCTAAGTTCTACCTTCTCACCGTTGAGATACAACTCTCCGGAAATATTGGTGCCATAGGCATGACCAAAGATAGACATAGCAAGTTCGGTACGGCCGGCACCCATCAGTCCTGCTATACCAACTACCTCGCCCTTTCTGATGTTGATTGAAACATTGTCAACAACCTTTTTGTCCTCATACTGTGGATGATAAACAGTCCAGTTCTTGACCTCCATAGCAACATCGCCGATTTGTACTCCTGGGCGCTTAGGGAATCGGTCAGTAAGTTCACGACCAACCATGCCCTTGATAATTCTATCCTCAGAAATCTCATCGGTCTGATTATCAAGTGTCTCAATTGTAGAACCATCACGGATAACTGTGATCTTGTCTGCTACGTATGAAACCTCATTTAATTTATGTGAAATGATGATTGTTGTAAGACCATCCTGTTTGAATCTTAAGAGCATATCAAGAAGGGCCTTTGAATCGGTCTCATTAAGAGATGATGTAGGCTCATCAAGAATGAGAAGCTTTGCATGTTTTGCCAAAGCTTTTGCGATTTCTACCAACTGCTGTTTACCAACAGATATATCTTTAATAAGGGTACGGCTACTCTCCTCCAAGCCTACCATCTTAAGATACTTGTCAGCCTCAGCATAGGTTTTATCCCAGTCAATACCGAAACGACCAAGCTGCTCGTTTCCAATAAACATATTTTCACCAATGGACATGTAAGGCACAAGGGCCAACTCCTGGTGAATAATAACGATTCCCTTTTCCTCGGAATCCTTAATCTTTTGGAACTGACAAACCTCACCTTTGTAAACAATATCACCGGTGTAAGTACCAAATGGATAGATTCCACTTAAAACGTTCATCAATGTAGATTTTCCTGCTCCATTCTCACCTACTAAGGCATGAATTTCACCCTGCTCTACAGTCAGGTTAACGTTATCAAGGGCCTTAACTCCCGGGAACTCTTTGGTGATGTTTTTCATTTCAAGTAATATGTTTCCCAAATTACCGTTCCTCCCTTTCCATTCCTTGTATTAGAAAGATAATATTTATCCTCTTAAAATATTTCTTAAATAAAAGGGCGGGAACATTTATCCCCGCCCCATTAATTGCATTTACTTCAATCACGGGAACACTCGGCTTATTTTGCCTCGCGCTGCCTAATTACTGAAGCTGATCCTCTGTGTAGTATCCAGAATCGATAAGAAGCTCTTTGTAGTTGTCCTTGTCAGCGTATACAGGATCGCAAAGGTATGAAGGAATGATTCCTGTACCATTGTCGTATGTTTCCTCATCGTTAACATCAACTGTAGAACCGCTAAGGATCTGACCTACCATCTTAACTACCTGAGAAGCAAGTGTACGTGTATCCTTAAAGATTGACATAGACTGCTTTCCAGCGATCATGTTCTTTACGTTCTCAATATCGCAATCCTGACCAGTTACGATTGGGTACTCGCCAGAGTAGTTTGCTGCAAGTGCGTTCTCAACACCAAGTGCTGTAGAGTCGTTTGAGCAAAGTGCGATGTCAAGGTTTGTGCCATCAGCATAGTAAGAAGAAAGGATATTCTCCATACGAGACTGTGCGTTCTCTGTTGCCCATGCTGCTGTAGCAACGTCTGCGAAATCTGTCTGACCAGACTTAACTACGATTGTACCATCATCGATGTACTTCTGAAGAACATCGATAGCTCCCTGATAGAAGAAGCTTGCGTTGTTATCACCTGGGTCACCAGCTGTGATTTCCATTGTGAATGTCTTGTCTGCGTTTGCAAGATCAAGTGTCTTCTCAATGTACTCGCCCTGAACTGTACCAACTTTGTAGTTATCAAATGTTGCGTAGTAAGAAACAGCATCTGAATCCATAATCAAACGGTCATAAGCGATTACAGGAATACCTGCCTCTGCTGCCATGTCCATAGCCTCACCAAGTGAAGAAGCCTCGATAGCTGCAATAACAAGTACGTTGCATCCAGAGTTGATCATGTTCTCAACCTGTGAAAGCTGAGTCTGTACATCGTTTGAAGCATACTGAAGATCTACTTCGTATCCAGCTGCCTCAAGCTCTGACTGCATGTTAGCACCATCCTGATTCCATCTCTGAAGGTCCTTTGTAGGCATTGCTACACCAACCTTTGTACCAGTTGCTGCACTAGAAGTATCAGCTGCATCATCAGCTGTATCCTCAGTTGCTGCTGGCTCTGCAGATGTGTCTGTTGTAGCTGTGCTTGTTCCGCAGCCTACAAACAGTGATGCTGCCATTGCGCCACATAAGAGTGCACTAAGTAATTTCTTTTTCATTCTGTGAAACCTCCCTTTCACTACATGTATTTTTTGTATCTGAAAAAAGATTAACACTTATGCTTCTTGAAATGATTGCAAGCTTCTTGAATATTTTGTCTAAGTCTACTAGGACAAAAAAATAAGGCTAGCACAAATTTGTGCTAGCCTATTATTTTCCCCGCAATATTATGCTATTCTTCAGGCAAAAGTTCTGTATTTTCCACGTCTTGCTGAGTTTCTCCTACATTTAGATATACATCCTCTCTTGCGTGATATCCTCCCTCGATGACAACAGAATCTATGTTGTTTCTGTTTACCACTATAGGCTCAACAGCCACATATGGCACGTCGTTTAAGCCATCATAGATAGTATTGTCTATGTCCAGTTTTTCTCCCTTGGCCAGGGCAACTGACAGTTGGGCTGCCTGCTCTGCCAACTTGCCCACAGGCTTGTAAACTGTCATGGTCTGGGTCCCCTCCACAATGTGCTGGCAGGCAATCAAATCTGCATCCTGTCCCACCACCGGAATCACTCCAGCCAGTTGGCTAACAGCCAGTGCTCTTATTACGGAGGCTGCCACATCATCATTTCCACACATGATGCCGTCGGCCTCCCTGATGGTTTCTATATTGTCATATACATAGGCACCGCCCAATTCTGCCTTCCATCCATCGCAGTGATAGGTGTCTAGTACCTGAATATTTGCTGACTCTACGAGGTCATCAAAGCCCTCATCCACCGCCGCCACATTGCTGTCGGTGGTAGGTCCGCATATTTTTACCACCTTGGTCGCCCCAGCATCTATCAGGGCCCTGGCCATCATCTGGCCTACAGACTTATTGTCAAAAGAGATATAGAGATCCGTGTCCCCCTGATTAATCAATCTGTCGTAGGAAACAATAGGAATGTCCTTTTCCTTTGCCTCCTTTACCACCTCAGATAAGGCTCCGGAATCAATAGGAATAATAACCAGACAATCCACATCCCTGTCTATGAGATACCTGATTTGTTCTATTTGTTTGTCCACATCACCGCTGGCATTTTGTACATTTACCGATGCCCCTAGAGCCGATGCAGTTGATACAAACACGTCCCTGTCCTTTTGCCATCTCTCAATGACAAAGGAATCAAAAGACATACCAATTTCAATAGAGTCCCCATTCTCCACATCTTGGATATTTTCTGTGTCAATGCTCTGGCCACAGCCCGTCAGCATGAGACAGGTCATCAGACCCGCACCAATAAACCTTCTCAATCTTTTCATTCAGTCACCCCAACTTTGTCCTATGGTTCATTCTTTGCATATTCTGTAGGCGTCTTGCCTGTATATTTTTTAAAGTTTCTGGAGAAGTAATTTGGATCTGAGTATCCAACCTCTGCAGAAATCTCCTTCATAGATTTGTTAGTATTCTTTAGCAACTCCTTGGCAGAATCTATTCTAAGTTTGGTGAGATAATCAATAAAATTTTCCCCTGTCTCCTCCTTAAACAACTTTGAGAAGTAGTAGGAACTGATGTTAACCACCCTGGAAACATCATCCAGCGTAAGTTCCTTCATATAATTCTCGTCTATGTATTGCTTGGCCTTGTTGACGGCGCTCATAGACTGCTTTTCCTGTCTGGAGGAAACCGATGCTGCTGCATTTTGAATCTTTTCTATAAACCAACTTTTCATAGAAGTAAAATCAGCAAGGCTCATAAGTTCTGACAGGTAATTGGCCCTGCTTTTAAACTCATAGAGTCGGCCTGCCTTTTCATAGGCCACATGCTCTGCCCAAAGGACAAATTCCAAAGCCTTTAATCTGACGCTGTCATTGTCGTTGGCATAATTATCCAGCATCCAATCAAAGAAGGCCTGGGCCAATGTCACCGCCTCCTTGGTGTTGCCCAGTTCTATCTCTGCAAAGAGCCTGTTCTCCAGGTCCTTTGGATAGTTTTCCTCGTATTGGACTGTCATAGGCATGTCGTCTATGTGGGCCACGTGGTTGGTGGTCTGGACCAAAATTGTGTTGGCCTCCTGGTATGACTCAGCCATTTTGTCCAGAGGCTTTACCGAGCCAAATCCCACTCTAAAATCCATATCAAACCTGTCTGCCAGCTTGCGGCAGAGGGCTCTGGCGTTTTGCACCATGTCATTTCTGTCATTGTATGACAGGGTAGGGCTGTCACTAGGAATGAGAATAGGTATCTTATTTGACATAACCGCACCCATAATTCCCTTGATGTAATCCTCGGTTATAGTATGGATCTCCCTGTAGGCAGTCTGGGCCTGGATAGATGCAGCAACAGCACTAGTCATGTAGTTGCCCACCAATTCTCTACCAAAGACCATGCAGGCCATGTATCCATACTCAGCCTCTATGCCCAGCAAGGACTTGTAATTGTCTATGTCCTCCTTAAAGAACTCTTTGAAAAGCAGGTCCTGAATCAGTCCGTTTTCAATAATAGGGACTACCGTCTCTAGTTTTTCCTTGACCTTTAAATCATCGCTTCTTTTAGTTCTCTCTCCGTCAATAATATTCATAGCCTTTGATAGAATATCCAAGATAGCATCCTTGCTGACAGGTTTGTTGAGATAATCCAAAACCCCCAGAGAGATTGCCTCCTTGGCATAGTCGAATTTGTCGTAGGCAGTCATTACAATGAAAACCACATGGCTGTTGGTTTTCCTGATTTCCCTCATGGCCTCGATGCCGTTTATTCCAGGCATCTGTATGTCCATAAAGGCAATGTCTGGCAAAAACTCCTCAGCCAACTCTATAACCTGACGGCCTGTCTTGGCTGTTCTGATTTCGCACTTACTGCCAAATTCTTTTTCTATTATAAATTTTAGGGAATCAATAACTATTCCCTCATCATCAGCTAACATTATCTTATACATCTTTTAAACCCCTTGTTGTGGCAGCCTTTGGCAAATAGAGAATTGTCTCCGTGCCCTTGTTTTCTCCCTCTGAGATAATATCCAAAATGTCATCGCTCTCATAGAAAATATTTAAGCGCTCAATGCAGTTGTCCAAACCAACTCCATTTGACCCCCTCTTTTTAGGGTCGCTTTGATAGTTGCCCTCCAGCACCTTGGTAATAGTCTCCTGACTCATGCCGATTCCATTATCCTTGATGCTGACACATATATATTCATTTAATTCATAGACGGATAGTTCAATCTTTTTCTTCCAATCTATGTCTCTGATTCCATAATTAATAGAATTCTCAACTATTGGCTGGAGAATCATACTTGGTATCTGAATGTCCAGCAGGTCCTCTGAACTAATTTTTTTGGTAAAACTAATCTCTCCTGCAAAGCGGACATTAATAATATAAATGTAGATATCTACCAGTTCTATTTCTTCTTTTAGGGATACCACATCCTTGTTTTTCTTGATGTTGTACCTAAAGAATTCTGCCACCCTAAGCATGTAGTTGGAAGTCTTGTCAGCCCCCTCCATCATGGCCAGTTGGGCCCCGGCATTAAGGGTGTTAAAAAGGAAATGAGGATTGATTTGGGCCTGGAGATATTTCAGTTCCGCATCCTTAATATGATTCTCCATCATCAGCTCATTTTCCTTCATCTTGCGCTCCACTTCCATGGATTCTGTAATCTGCTTGATGTAGGCCTTGATACTTACAATCATTTTGTTAAAGGCTCTGGTAACGACCCCCACCTCATCATTGCCATTTTCCGGCAATAACTCTACGTTGAAATCTCCCTTGGAGACCTTGTTGGCTGTATTTGAAAGCCTGATTAGTGGCTCCGTGATTGTGGAGGCAATTAAAACTACAAAAAGCAGGTTTGCCACCCCAATAATAATCATGGTAACCATGTTAATCTGCTCTAGGGATGTAAGGGCAGACATAACCGCTCCGTAGGACTTTGAGTTGTCTATAAATTGCTCGCTGTTTAATGCGTATATATTGTCGTATATGTATCCGTGGAGGACAGATGCCTCCTCAAAAAAGTTTTTATATTTTTCTGCATTACCACCTCTCTTACTCTCCACTGCCTGGTTGGTAAGAGACAGGTAATTGAAGGACATGCTTCTGATATTTCTCTCCATGACCTTGTAGTGGTTATTGTACTTGGAATCCTCCAGATCCATAACCAGATCCCTGTAGTCCTGCTCGCACATATAGTACTGCTTTAGAGAATCTGAGGTCTTGGTATCCAGGTAGCCATTCATGGCGCTTTGGACCTTGTCCAAGGTGTCGGACAGATTGGTGAGAGATTCGTTTGATGCGTACACCCTGTCCAGAGAATTCATCATTCTGCTGGTGGACATGTACAGCATGTAATTTATAAAAAACAGGAAGATGGTAGGTAGACAAAAGGCTAAAATCATCTTCTTTCTCAGGGACATGGACAATCCAAAAAAGATCCTACTCATTTCCATCCCCCCTTATATATTCATTTACATTGTCAGCATTTATGATGCTAGGCTCCACGCTGATATAGTCAGAAACGTAGCCTGTGTCCCTGTATTCCATATAGGCGTTGACAGCTGACACACCAATATTTGTAGCATCTACTGTAACAGTGCTTTCAATAACTCTCTGCTTAATTCCAGTAAGGATTGTGTCCGACTGGTAATATCCCAAAAGTTTTATGGTACCAACTTTATTGTAGTCAATCATAGACTGATAAACTCTGGTGGTAGACAATTCGTCCAGGCAGATAATCACCTGGCCCAAATCATTTTCTTTGAAAAGGTTTTGCACATACTCCTCTGTGGCAAAGGCGTCCTTGCTATCAACTGCCCTCAGTTCAAAGGTAGGTTGGACATTTAGGTCTGCTGCCACAACCTGTTCCTGCACATTGGCGATGAGGGCTGCTGCATCAGCGGCATTTACCTCTGGCCCCTGGATAAACATTACCTGGTCCCCGTCATTTAAAACTGACAGGAGGGCCTGGGCATATAGGGTGGCCATGGTGTAATTGTTGGCAGATATGTAGGACACTCTGGCGTCGGTGGCCACATCAGTTTGCAGGGCTATAACTGTGATGCCCGCATTCCTGGCCTCTGACATGAGGCTGATGGTCTCTGGAGAATCATCCCCCTCCAAAAATATACAGTCTGGCCTAGACTCCACCGCCATTTTTATCAGGTCCTGCTTAGAATAATCCAAGTTGGTATTGTCTGAGATCAGGTCCACATATACCCCGTTTTGCTGTCCGTATGTGTAGGCTGATTTATATACCTGTTTCCAAAAGTCTGCAGAATCATCTGAGGAAATCATAATAACATAGGAATCGTATTCACTATATTCAGATTCATCCAAAAGATTAGCCGCCTCTGTCATCCTCTGCCCGTATATAAATACGCTAAAAAGGGTGGCTATAAACATAAAAACAACAGCACAAGCTGCCAGTATGACAAATGCGCTGTTGTTTCTTGATTTAAATTTATCACCAATTCTTTTCATAATACCGCCCTGATTTCCTTCTCAAGACAATATTATAACCAACTCAGGTGGCAAAATCTACATGTGATACTCCCCCTGCGCTGCCATCGCTTTCCCGCAAGAATATGCCAGACTCCTTTGTCTGGGCCAAGGAATTGTGGTCATTGTCGTGGTGGTCGAAAAATGTTCCGATTCTGCCTAGGTAGATGGCTCCCACATCAGATTCCTTTAGGCCGTACAGTTCCTTTTGCCCCTCCTCGTTTATGGTGAGAATTCTTAGTTTATCAAAGATCTCATCATTCTCATCAATCCAACCGTTGCGGTCCAAATCAAATCCTGCCAGTTCCTTAAAGCCGTCTCCTGTACTTGGTCCAAACAGTTCCAGGCCGTTTTCTATATCGCCGCTCTCGTCCCTGTCAAAGGCCAAAAATCCTGACCCCAGCCCCAGCCTTGCCAGGTCTTCCTCCATGCCATCTCCATCTAGATCAAAATAAAATGACTGGTCTGAAATAGATGTAGGATTGCCAGACAAATTGACCACCAGTGGGTCTATGTAGTTCC
Source organism: Pseudobutyrivibrio sp. (assembly GCA_024684955.1). Lineage (GTDB taxonomy): Bacteria > Bacillota > Clostridia > Lachnospirales > Lachnospiraceae > Pseudobutyrivibrio. The sequence goes on along the minus strand of JAIKWH010000033.1, from coordinate 27,738 downwards.
TAAACCTGGTGGAAGTAATCTCCGTCTTTTCATAGAGGGTTTCCGACATGGCAAAGGAATAATTGAAGGACAATTCTCGTCCATCCTCCAGGACTGCTGTGCCTGAGGATTCAAATACCAGACTTTGAGAACTGTAGTGCTCATAGCTGGCTGTGGTGGTTTCCATATAGCCTCCTCCAGAGCCAGTGCCACCCATCATCTCTCCAAAAATTTGGTCAAAGTCTGTGTCCTCTCCCAGGATTTTTCTCCACAGGAGCATCCTAATCAGATAGGACATGGTTTCCAGCCTTATCTTTTTGTTTGCAGCCTTGTTTACTTCGCTAACAGGCTCCCCCACTTCCTGGACCTCACCCTTTGAGCCCAGGGCATAATTCATGGATGACATAATGTCCCCTTCTGAATTTCCAATGGGGTCTGTAGACCGACCTTTTTCTACAGTCTTTTCCTCCTTGGGTTCATCCACTATGAATTTTAGATTGTCCAGGGTGAATTTTGGTGTCATCTCCGCTTGGAGTTTCACCTTAGTCAGGTTTTGATACCTGGCTTGCGAGGTCATGGCGACCTCAGAGTTTGAAATTTTCATTTCGCTTTCCTCCTATAAATAAAATTGATAATTTATAGGAAGTCCATTTCCCTAGAATCAAGAAAAGGACCAGGAGTTGTCCTCCTGGTCCTCTTGATTCGTCATCCGTGCGTTTTATATATCGGCACTTTCTTTTGAAATATTAACCCTTGGCGCTCCCTTTGATAAAAGGAGAATACCCAGGTAGGTAATAATCAAAGATCCCAGTGTCCACATAAAGAAGGATAGCAAAGTATCTCCTCCCATTGGCAAGAAATCAACTCCAAAGGATCCTATCATGTTAAACAGCATATGAATGCAAATTGTAATAAGCAAATTGTCATAGCGGTACATTACATAACCTAGGCCTGCTCCCAGGGCAAAAGCATATATTCCCTGGAGGGGATTCATATGGTATGCACCAAACAAAAGGGCCTGAACAATAATCGCTGCATAGGCTGGCATTACTTTGCTGGCGGCCTTCATTGTGATACCTCTAAAGGTAAGTTCCTCCAGTATAGGGGCCAGGACCACCGCATATACTCCCATTATAATAGACATATCATTTCCAATGCCTGCAGTCTCTATCAATTCCTCATACTCTTGGAGCCAGCTAGGAACTGCTGTACCTACAGCACTCATAATATATGTGCATGCATACTGGGCACCAATTGTAAAAAGTACAATACCGGCCATGGTTGCAGGTAGATAATCTGATGCACCCTTGATGATTGGTCTCTTGTCTTCCCTAAATTTTTTAAAATAAATAGGTATAAAAATCAAAAGAGCAGCAATTGGGTATGACATGTATGTAATATTGTTGGCCTCCTGAGAAAGTGCCAACTGGGCAACCTTTTCCAGGAGCCCCTCATACCCTCCCCCGTCATATTGACTAATAGCCTTTAGGGTAAAGTATCCGCTTTCCACCATGCCTATATATAATTGAATAGCAAAGTTAATTAGTATTGGAAGAAAAATCCAAAATATGTATTGTAGTCTTTCGTTTTTTTGCCTGTCCATTGTTTTCTCCAAAATTAAAGTTCAAGCTTGTCCAGATGCCAGATATCATCCACATATTCCTGGATAGTTCTGTCTGAAGAGAATTTGCCAACATGACCAATATTGGTGAGGGCCATCTTTGCCCACTTGTCCTTGTCCCTATATGCCTCCTGAATCTTTTCATGAGCCAGTCTATAGGATTCAAAATCCTTCAAAACAAAATACATATCTGCCCTAGCTGTGTTTTCTGTATTCAGTAAAGAATTGTAAAGAGGTCTGAATAATTCTGGATTGTCAATGGAATAGAAGCCATTAATCATCTGATTCAAAACCTTCTTTAATGCAGGATTGTTATCCAGTTCTGCCTGAGGATTGTAGTCATTATTCTTTTCATGAGCAATGACCTCGTCAGAACTCATACCAAAAATATACATATTATCAGGGCCAACCTCATTAAACATCTCCACATTGGCTCCATCCATAGTGCCTATAGTAATGGCTCCATTTAACATGAATTTCATGTTTCCAGTACCAGATGCCTCCTTTGATGCAGTAGAAATCTGCTCAGACACATCAGCTGCTGCAAAAATCCATTCAGCGTTTGATACCCTGTAATCCTCTATAAATACAATCTTTAACTTGCCATCAATGGACTTGTCATTGTTTACAACAGAGGCCACATTGTTGATAAGTTTGATAATGAGTTTTGCATTCTCGTAACCTGCAGATGCCTTTGCTCCAAAGATAAAGGTCTGAGGGTAGAAATCCATACCCGGATTTTCTTTCAGTTGGTTGTAGAGATACATTACGTGAATAATGTTAAGCAGCTGTCTCTTGTACTCGTGGAGACGCTTTACCTGAACATCATAGATGGAGTTTGGATTAATCTCTACCCCATTGTGGTCCATAATGTATTTGGCCAGCCTCTGCTTGTTATCAAGCCTGATGTCCATAAACTCATCCAAGGTCTTTTTGTCGTCCACAAACCTAAGGAGTTTTTCCATCTGAGACAGATCTGTAATCCATCCTCTACCAATCTTTGAGATAACCCAGTCAGAAAGTTTGTAATTGCCATGCATCAAGAACCTACGCTGGGTAATACCATTAGTCTTGTTGTTAAACTTTTCTGGATACATCTCATAGAAATCATGAAGAGAAACATTCTTCAAAATCTCTGTGTGAAGAGCTGCAACACCATTGACTGAATAGCTGGCTGCAATAGCCATATGGGCCATTTTTACCTGACCGTCAGCCAGGATTGCCATCCTTGCCACCTTGTCTTCGTCACCAGGGAATTTAGCCCTGATTTCCTCGCAGAATCTGCGGTTTATTTCCTCCACTATCATATAGATACGAGGAAGCATGTTTTTAAAAATGTCCTGAGGCCACTTTTCCAGAGCCTCAGACATGATTGTATGATTTGTGTAAGCCACACAGTGGGTGGTAATGTCCCAGGCCTCATCCCATCCTAGGCCATGGACGTCCATAAGCAGACGCATCAACTCAGCCACAGTCAGGGTTGGGTGGGTATCATTCATCTGGAATACAACCTTGTCAGGCAATCCATGCAAGTCCTGATGGAAGCGGAGATATTTATCAATGGCCCTCTGTAAAGAAGCAGATACAAAGAAATATTGCTGCTTTAATCTCAGTTCCTTGCCCTGGATATGGTTGTCATTAGGATAGAGGACCTCGGTCAGGTTTCTGGCCAGATTGCTGTCCTCCATGGCCTTGTTGTAGTCTCCTCTTTCAAAGGATGCCAGTTTAAAGACTTCCTTTGGTCTGGCGTCCCATATCATAAGTGTGTTTACCATTCCATTGTCAAAACCTGTGATAGGCATGTCATATGGAGTGGCAATTACAGAATTGTATCCCTCATGAATATATTTTGTTGTGCCATCTGGCTGACCCTCGTATCTAACCCAGCCGCCAAATTTTACCTCAAACTGGTACTCAGGTCTTTCCAACTCAAATGGATACCTGGTGGCGAGCCAGTCATCTGGCACCTCCTTTTGGTATCCATCTTCTATTTTTTGTTTGAACATACCATAGTGGTATCTAATACCGCAGCCATAGGCTGGATATCGAAGGGTGGCTAGAGAATCAAGAAAACATGCTGCCAATCTACCAAGACCACCATTTCCAAGGGCTGGATCCGGCTCCTGGTCCTCAATGAGATTAATGTCTACGCCCAACTCATCCAAGGCATCCATAACCTCGGTGTAGCCACGCATATTAATCATATTGTTTCCAAGCATTCGGCCAATCAGGAATTCCATTGACATGTAATAAACACATTTAGGATCCTGTTTGTTAAAGGCCTTTTGGCTGTCCAGCCAGTTGTCGATGATTACCTCATTTACAACTTCTGCACAAGCCTGGTATATCTCCATCTGAGTTGCTTCTTCAAAATCTTTGCGAAACATACTCTTTACCCTAGAAACTATCTCTCCCTTAATCTCTTTGGTTGATGGCATCTGTCTCTTCATTTCTCAAAACCCCTCCTTACCTACGTGTTACTGCAAGTGTTACCTCTTCTCCATTGATGTTCCAATTTTTAGAGTATGCACCTTGGCTGCCCTGAGCAATCTCATCTGCAAGGACTTCCCCGGAGATTACATCTTTATTTTTCTGGAATACAGCATCTAGTTTATCAGAACCTTCGTAAGAAACTGTGATTCGATCCATAACTTCGAAATCTGCTTCTTTTCTCATGGTCTGAATCTTGGAAACGATCTCTCTAACGAATCCTTCCTCAAGCAATTCCTCTGTCAGGTTTGTATCAAGAACTACTGTTACGTAGTTGTCCCCATCTGCTACAAAGCCCTCTGTCTGAGCCATAGAAATAAGCAGGTCTTCCTCTGTCAGTTCGATTGAGGAATCAACCTCAGGCAATTTTAATACCCCATCTGCCTTTAGTTGTGCGTAGGCTGCGTTGCCATCTAATGATGCAAGAGCCTTTTGGATGCCACCTAAGAACTTGCCGTACTTTGGTCCTACTGTACGCAGCTGTGGCTTAAAACTGTATGAAGTAAATGCAGAAACATCCTCTGTAAAGGTTGCCTTCTTAACATTTAATTCATCCTCAATAATGCTGACATACATATCGTCCAGCTGATGATCAGCCTTGATGTACATCTGACCGATTGGCTGACGGTTCTTGATCTGAGCTGTATTTCTACAAGCACGACCATGTACAACTATCTTTAAGAGTTCATCCATGTCCTCTTCCAACTTCTTGTCGATGAATTTTTCATCACATACAGGGAAGTCGCAAAGGTGGATAGACTCTGGAGCATTAGTATCTACTGAGCGAACCATATTCTGGTAGATTTCCTCTGTCATGAAAGGAATCATTGGTGCTGCTGCAAGGCAGATTTCCTTTAATGATGTGTAAAGAGTCATGTAAGCATTGATCTTGTCCTGCTCCATGCCCTTTGCCCAGAATCTGTCACGGCAACGGCGAACATACCAGTTTGAAAGGTCGTCTACAAAGTCATCAAGGGCTCTTGCTGCCTCAGGAATCTTGTATGATCCCAGGTTTTCATCTACAGCCTTGATTGCTGAGTTGAGGCGAGAAAGAATCCATTTGTCCATAACTGCCAACTTGTCAAAATCAAGGGAGTATTTTGTAGGGTCAAACTCATCTATATTTGCATAGAGAATGTAGAATGCATATGTATTCCAAAGAGTTCCCAGGAACTTTCTCTGGCCTTCCATAACTGCACCCTCACCAAATCTCTTTGGAATCCATGGCGCTGAAGATGTGTAGAAGTACCACCTAATAGCATCTGCTCCCATCTTTTCCAGGGCCTCAAAAGGATCAACTGCGTTGCCCTTTGACTTGGACATCTTTTGTCCATTCTCGTCCTGAACATGTCCCAGCACGATAACATTCTCGTAAGGAGCCTTGTTGAAGAGGAGGGTTGATTCTGCCATAAGTGAGTAGAACCATCCACGGGTCTGGTCAACAGCCTCTGAGATAAACTTTGCAGGGAACTGCTGCTCAAATAAATCTTTGTTTTCAAATGGGTAGTGGTGCTGAGCAAATGGCATTGCACCTGAGTCAAACCAGCAGTCAATAACCTCTGGAACCCTGCGCATCTCCTTGCCACAATCTGGGCACTTGCAGGTAAACTTATCGATGTATGGGCGGTGCAACTCTACTGTGAGAGCGTCATCTCTGCCAGACATCTCCTTTAATTCCTGGCGGCTGCCGATTGAAATCTGCTTGCCGCAATCCTGGCATTCCCAGATGTTGAGTGGTGTGCCCCAGTATCTGTTACGAGAAATACCCCAGTCCTGGACATTCTCCAGCCAGTCGCCGAAACGTCCCTTACCAATTGAATCTGGAATCCAGTTTACAGTGTTATTATTTCTAATCAGGTCATCTTTAACCTCAGTCATCTTGATGAACCATGATTCTCTAGCATAGTAGATCAGAGGTGTGTCACATCTCCAGCAGTGTGGGTACTCGTGCTCAAACTTTGGAGCATCAAAGAGTTTGCCCTCTGCATCAAGGTCTTTTAATACGTTTGGATCAGCCTTTTTAACAAACTGTCCAGCGTATGGTGTCTCCTCTGTCAGCTCACCCTTGCCGTTTACGAACTGTACAAATGGCAGGTCATACCTGCGGCCAACCTTTGCATCATCCTCACCAAATGCAGGAGCGATATGTACGATACCAGTACCATCTGACATAGTTACATAGTCGTCGCAGGTAACAAAATGAGCCTTTTTATGCTGCTTTGCTGCAGCCTGACCAGCGCACTCAAAGAGTGGCTCATACTCCTTGTACTCCAGGTCTGTACCCTTGTATGTCTCCAAAACCTGGTATGGCTTTTGGCCTTCCTCAGCCAGTTTGCCCAGGACCTTGTCTGCCAGGGCCTCAGCCAGAATGTATGTGTATCCATCTACTGCCTTTACCTTGATATAAGCCTCTGTTGGATTTACACAAAGTGCAAGGTTTGATGGAAGTGTCCATGGTGTTGTTGTCCAAGCAAGGAAATAAGCATCCTCACCTGTAATCTTGAAGCGAACGATTGCAGAGCGCTCCTTGACTGTCTTGTAGCCCTGAGCAACCTCCTGGGCAGAAAGAGGTGTACCACAACGTGGGCAGTAAGGAACAATCTTGAATCCCTTGTAAAGTAACTTCTTGTCCCAGATTTCTTTAAGAGCCCACCACTCAGACTCTATAAAGTTGTCATCATATGTAATGTATGGATTGTCCATGTCGGCCCAGAAACCAACTGTATCTGAGAAATCTTCCCACATACCCTTGTATTTCCAAACAGATTCCTTACATTTTTTAATGAAAGGCTCCATACCGTATTCTTCGATTTGCTCTTTTCCATTGAGGCCCAGCAGCTTTTCTACCTCCAGTTCTACTGGCAGTCCGTGGGTATCCCAACCAGCCTTACGAGGAACGAATTTGCCTTTCATGGTCTGGTATCTAGGGATCATATCCTTAATGGCACGAGTCTCCACATGTCCGATGTGGGGCTTGCCGTTTGCAGTAGGAGGTCCGTCGTAGAAGGTGTATGTCTCTCCCTTCTTTCGAGAGTCCATTGATTTCTGGAAAATCTCCTTTTCATTCCAGAAGTTGAGCACCTGCTTTTCACGCTCAACAAAGTTCAGATTAGTGTCTACTTTCTTGTACATATAAAAAATTCCTTTCTATTCAGATGCGCTTTCTCGTCACGCACCCGGTACCTTTTATCTAAAAGATGCATTACATCTTTATGACCAAATTGATTAGAGGTCCTGATACTCCTGGTCCCCCATGTAATCAGCGTCTATGTCAAAGCCTGGCAATTGCTGGGTGTCCTCATAGAATTGCATAACCCTGTCTGTGTTTGAAAAAACCATTGACCAGCTGTAAGCCATGATTATCAAAGACAAGACTGCTGTAACAATACCGGTAAGGGCATATGGCAAATGCTTTGTCTTGTATTTTGCCAGGGATATAATCCCCATAATGATGGCAGCAAGAGCCAGTGGAACGTTTATAAAAGAGAAGAAAAGAAGGAGGGCTGTAAGTCCTAATACCATGGATATTATGGCCTGTCCCTTGCCATCATTGGCCGGAGTACTATAGACTGGTCCCTTATAACTAGGCCCATTGTATGTAGGTCCATTGTATCCGTAATTCTCATTTTTATTTTCGTCGTTGAAGTCTTGATACATGCTTTGCTCTCCCCATATTTTGTGGCAGATTACAATCCACCTAATCTTAATAATCATACCCTTTTAATCCAGTAATTACAACAAAAAGCTCTATGCCATTTATCCATTTGGCATAGAGCTTTCTTTCTTATTCAATAGCCTTTTTTAATTTTTCAACCAATTTAAAGTAAGTGCCTACCACATCCTCATGATTTTCCTTTATGTAATCAATCCTTGCTTCCTTGGCTGCAAACTCTAGCTCCTTGGCCTTTTCTGACAGGTCAATGGCTCCGATAGTCTTGCTGGTGGACTTTAGAGAATGGGCTACTATCTGGTAATTGCCCCAATCCTCTGTGGCAAAAAACTCCTCCAGGGCCTGACCCTTGTTTTCAGCCACGTAGGTCATCAGGATTTGCTTTAGGAAATCCTCGTCCCCTGCTGCAAATTCCATGGCCGAATTTGTATCCAAAAAGTCTAGTTTATCAAGGAAACTAGTTTCTTTTGCCAGTTCTGACAAAAGATTGGCAGTTGTCTCGTCCTCAATCAATTCTGGTGGCAGATATTCTTTCACCATCTTTTCCAGGGCCACCGGCTTGATAGGCTTTGCCATGTAATCAGTAAATCCGGCCTCCAGATATTTTTGCTCCACACCCATGACGGCATTGGCTGTCAGTGCAATAACCGGGGTGTTGGCATTGATGGAATTCTCGTAAGAGCGAAGCCTTTCCAGGACTTCCACTCCATCCATGCCTGGCATCATGTGGTCCAGAAAAACTATGTCATATTTATTCTCCGCCAAAAGGTCTAGGGCCTGTGGTCCGCTGATGGCAGAATCGATTGTGATTCCTGTAGGCTTTAACAATCCTGCAAAAACGTCCAGATTCATCTGCACATCATCCACAGAAAGGATCCTTGCCTTTGGGGCTCTCAGGCTGACCTTAAAGGCCTCCATCTCATCAGAGTAACTCTCGTTAATGTCCCCGATTGGTGTGGCATCAACCACAGTCTGTGGCAGTTCGATTGTAAAGGTGGACCCCATCTCATATGCAGAATCCAGCCTGATGGTACCGTGCATTAAATCAACAAGATTTTTTGCTATGGCAAGTCCCAGTCCTGTTCCCTCGATGGTCCTGTTCTTGTCCATCTCAAATCTGGAGAAGTTGTCAAAGGCATGGATTACATCATCATCCCTAAATCCAATTCCATTGTCTATTACCTGCAGAATCAACTTTATGGAGCTTGCATCCACAAATTTGCTTCTGGCTACAAGTTTTATCTGGCCATGCTCAGGAGTGTACTTTACAGAGTTGGAAAGGAGGTTTGCCAGCACCTGCTTGATTCTCACATCGTCTCCCACCAATGTTGATGGGATGTTTGGGTCACACTCCAGAATCAGTTTTTGATTTTTATTTTTTGCAAGATTGAGGGCCATGCTGTAGGAATCATAGAGTAGGCTACCCACATTGTAGTTGCTAGAAACAACGTCCAGTTTTCCGGACTCAATCTTGGAGAAATCTAAGACATCATTTATGAGGGACATCAAAGTGCGGCTGGCCACATTAATATTCTCCGCATATTTTAGAATAGTAGGGTCATTGCACTCACGCAAAATCAACTCGTCCATGCCCTGGACCACGTTGATAGGTGTCCTGATCTCGTGGGACATATTGCTAAGGAAGTCAGATTTTGCCACGTTGGCAGCCTGGGCCTCCTCTATCAGCCTATTCTCCTCTGTCAGGTCTGTGGCTACCAAAAGATAGCAGATAGGCTCTCCCGACCTGTCGTATTTGCAGGAAAGATTTGCCAGCACCACCTTGCCAGTCTCCCTGATTATCAGTCGATAGTCCAGGTTGGCCCCATTCTCGGCCCTCTCCCTCATCTCCAGAGCATCCTTTTTATCGATTTGGAAAATCTCATGGAGCCTTTTTAGTTTGGGATTCTTTTTCATGTCTGCCAACTCTCTAAAATATCTGTTGGCCAGAGCCATCACCCCGTCTGTATCAAAGGCTATAAGACCTGTATTGATGGTGGAAAAAATGTCCCTAGAAACTGTGTTTACTGTGATACGAAAGGCTGTATATCTGCTGGCGCCAGTGTAGAAAACACTAAAGGCTATGGTCATGCTGGTGCAGAATAAAAAGTGTGGAAAATCCAGTCCCAAGTTCTTTCTGTTGACCTCTGCAATAGCTGCAGCCAAAAGTATTGCGTTAGATAAAATGGCCATAAAATAAAACTGCTTGTCCCTGCTATACTTAACATTCTTTTTCCAAATGATGGCAAGTATCAAAAGCAGGACTGACAGGGCTCCAATATGAGTTATATGATAAATATATCCGTAAGGATCCATCTCCACATAAGTGGTAAAACCATCAATTGAAACATACCTGTTTGAGTCTGTCTTACCCCAAATCAGCAGGTCTCCCACAATGGCGATGATGGTCATAACTATGATTGTATATTCCGCTCTCTTTGTGAAATTAAGGCAGGTGGAGACCATGATGATCTCTGCCAAAAGATAGATATTGACGCCCACCAGGCCAATAAACCTAAAAATATAGGCAGCCGTAACATAACTACTAAGAGACATTACAGAATAGCCTATATTGCAAAGGGCATTGCCGGTGGCCAAAAGAATGACAGCCCACTTAAAGAATCCAGTAGAATTTATCTCCTTTTCAAAAAAGCTGTAGCCCATAAACAGGCTAACCACTCCACAGAAAAATATCATTAAATTAACATATAAATACATAACCTGTCCGCTCCCCAGATGCATATGTCAGAAAAAAATTTTTACAGCCTTATTTTAAGGATTTTCTCCTTCTATGACAACAAATCATTTACAATTGTCATTATTCTTTTTTTATTTCCATCAAAAAACTATTTTTTACTTTTTAAACTGAAAAGAATTATGATTTGTGGTAAAATTTTTCATATTAAATGTAGGGAGTTACTGACTATGAGAATCGCAATTATTGATGACGAAAACATTTTTAGAATGCAACTAAAAATGATGATAGGCAAACTTTCAGAAAAGAAAGAGTTGGATTTGGCTGTTGAGGAGTTTGAAAGTGGAGAATCATTTATCCACGCCCTTACTCAAAAGCGCTATGACATTGTTTTCATGGATATATATATGCCAGAAATGGACGGCATTGAGACTGCTAAAAAGCTGAGAGAACTGACAGAGAGGACTTTCCTTATTTTCATGACCGCATCAGATGGTCACTATCCTGATGCCTTCTCTCTCCATGCCTTCGACTATGTGACAAAGCCATTTACCATCGACAGGATTGAGCAGCTTTTAGACGAGATTATCGAGCACACCCCTATGGATGAGGCCTTTGTCAAACTATCTGTAGGCTCTGTAGAGCAAAAATTATTTCTTAAAAATATTATCAGTGTCACCACAAATGGCCACTACCTAGAATTTGTCACTGACAATGCTGAGCCTATAAAAAGCCGCCTTACCTCTGGAGAATTCCTTAACCTAACAGGCAACGACAAACGTTTTCTTACTGTAAATAGAGGCATCATTATCAATATGGACCATGTGACAAAGGTTCTAAACGGAGAGGTTTATATGGAGGATGAGACTATTTTCCCTATATTCTCCCGCAAAATCAATGCTATCACCCAGGAGATAAAGGATTATCTTCTCTCAAATTAGGTTATATTTTGCCAAAATGAATCATTACTTGCCAGACCGTTGAGTCTGGCTTTTTATTTTGTTATAACCTTTTTATAAGATATAAAATTGTAAATAGAAGGGACAAGACAAGTTATGAAAAAATCCAAAATTGGGTTTGCTGCACTAGCCTTGGCATCTGTCCTCTTATTGGCTCCCTGTTCTAAAGTATATGCTGCAGATGACAGTCAGCCAGTGGTTATAGAGGATTCACAACTTCAAATAGAAAACAACAATACCAAAGATGCAAAAGAAGATGGCAAGACCGATTCTTCTACTTCTATTGCAAATGATGAGTACACAATTCAGGACCCAGACACACCAACCTCTGGCAATCCTGTTGTAGTAACTGCCACAGGTATTCTCAATCGTCTGTGGTGGGGCATATTCATTGTCATTCCTGTAGCGGCAGGAGTTATTATCGCTTTCGTCGAGTCTAAAAAGAGGTCTGATGATCTCTCATTAGACCACGATGAATTCTGATATTTATATCATTCGGGGAGATATAAAAATGGTCGCTTAGTTATACAAAAACAGAGTGGAGTAATCCACTCTGTTTTTCGTTTACTTTCCTGTCTTTACTTTGGCAATCTCATCTTTCAAATATTCAACCACCTCATCTAATCCCTGACCAGTTTTTGCAGAGATAAAGAAAATCTTTGAGTTTGGATTGAGTTTTAATATCCTATCTACAACTGCCTCTTTGTCAAAATCGAAATACTCTAAGGTATCAATCTTATTAATGAGCACCACATCAGCAATTGTAAACATCAGTGGGTACTTGAGAGGTTTGTCATCTCCCTCTGGCACCGATAAAAGCATCAGGTTTTTGCCAGCACCTACATCAAATTCTGCTGGGCAAACCAAATTTCCAATATTTTCTAATATAAGAAGGTCAAGGTCTTTTGTGTCATACTGGGCCAGGGCCCTAGCAGTCATATCTGCATCAATATGGCACAGACCCATGTTGTGAATCTGTAGCGCCTCTACTCCTGTGGCATCAGCCACCCTCTGAGCATCAACGCTGCTTTCAATATCCACGTCCATCTCACCAATCTTATAATCATTTTTCATCCTATTTATAATAGCAGTGAGTGTTGTTGTCTTACCTGAGCCAGGCCCTGACATAACATTTACAAAGAGGGTGCCCTGGTCTTTCATCTGCTTCCTGTTGGCAGCAGCCATGGAATCATTCTCCGCAAAAACACTTTCTCCTATTTCGATAACTCTAACATTTGCCATTTTATTACTCCTTGGATTGACTTGTCTCTTGATTATACCTCAATTCACAAATCTTTTAAACAAGCTTACTTGTAGTGGATATATTGCACATGATAAAATGGAAAAAAGCGTTTTTACAAAAAGGAGGTTATTTACTATGGAAACATTGTTTTACAGATGTATGAAATGTGGCAATTTCGTTATGTTTGTTGACAAAAAATCTTGCTGCACTCCTGTGTGCTGCGGTGAGGAAATGACACTTCTCACAGCTAACACTTCTGATGGTGCTACAGAAAAGCATGTACCAGAGGTTACTATTGAGGGCAACAAGGTTTGCGTTGCTGTAGGTTCGGTCCTTCACCCTATGCTGGAGGAGCATCACATTCAGTTTATATATCTTGAGACTGAAAACGGCGGACAGATTAAGTACTTAGAGCCTGGACAGGAGCCAAAGGCAGAGTTTATTACAAATGACAAACCTATTGCAGTTTATGAGTATTGCAATCTCCATGGTCTCTGGAAAAAAGATTTATAAATAAAATTAAAGCTGTTTGGTCTAGCCAAACAGCTTTTTTTTAAAGCATTGCCTTTAATTTATCCAAGCTAAGTTCTGCTGTAGAAGAAAGAAGCAAATCTGCCTTTGACAAGGTTTCAACACTGCCAATTCCGCAGGCCTTCATTCCAGCCCTGTGAATTGCCTCAATGCCAACCTCTGCATCCTCCACACCAATTGAATTAGCAGGATTAACTTTCAATCCTTTTATATTATCTAAGAAAATATCTGGCGCAGGTTTTGATTCCTTAACAACTGCTGCATCCGCCATATAATCAAACATATCCTTGATACCAAGGCTATTAATAATGGCAGGGGCATTCAGACTAACTGATGCCAAGCCAATGAGAACATTGTTTGCTTTAAGTTCTTTAAGCAACTCACCAATTCCTGGGAGAAGATCACTTGGTGTGATCTGTTTGATAAGTTCCTTGTATAAATCATTCTTTCTAGTGCAAAGTCTTTCCTTTTCCTCCTGGGAAAAAGCATCCTTGCCAGGTCCATTATCCAGGATCAGTTCCAATGAGCCCATTCTGGATACGCCCTTTAATTTTTCATTGTATGTTTCATCGAAATCGATTTTTAATTCATCTGCGATTATTTTCCACGCCTGATAGTGATAAGATGCGGAATCTGTGATTACGCCGTCTAGGTCAAATATAACTGCCTCTAACAAATTATCCTCCTCTACTGCAAAATCTTTATTTTGTCAGCTTCTGTAATATTTTCCCCATCATAAAGCACTCTCGCTCCATCTTTATCAATAGAGAATTCATAGGTTTTTCCCCTATACTGGAACTTGAAACTATAGCCTTCCCATTTATCTGGTAAAAATGGCTTAAATCTCAAGCCCTCCTCCCTGATAACAAGCCCTGCAAAACCGTATACCAAGGCGATATATGAGCCTCCCATATTGGCAGTGTGAATACCATCCTTTGTATTACCATGGAGATTTTCCAGATCCAACTTGGCTGAATCTCCAAAATAACTGTAGGCCTTTTCTTTCATTCCAAGTCTAGACGCAACCACCGAATAGATACACTCTGATAGTGATGAATCATGGGTGGTAATCTTTTCATAATACCTATAGCTATTTTCCATTGTCTCCTGGTCTTCTAAGTCTGGGAACAGGTAATAAGCCATTACCGTGTCCGCCTGCTTGCAAACCTGATATCTATATAGGTGCAAAGGATGATAGTGTAACAAAAGTGGAAATTCACTTTTGTCGGTAGCCTCCAAATCCCATAGGGGCTTTGAAAGGAATGAGGAATCCTGAGGATTAATCTTTAGATTTTCATCATAAAGAATTTCCATGGCATTTGCTGCCATTTCCATTTCTTTCAGTTCATCTGCTGTCAATTTGTTGTCTAGGCTAAACTGGTCGAAGTCCCCTTTTTCTTCCATAAGCCTAGCAGCTTTGACAGCCCACATAAGATTGAACTGAGCAATCCTGTTGGTGTAATAATTATCATCCACAAGACAAGTATACTCGTCGGGACCTGTGACGCCGTGAATATGAAAACTGCCATCATGGTAATTTCCCACATCCATCCACAGCCTGGCGGTCTCTAGGAGAATCCTTGCTCCCTTGTCTCTGATAAATTGGTAATCTCCGGTAGCAAAGTAATACTGCACAACCCCATAGGCAATATCACCATTAATATGATATGCAGCGGATCCAGAAACATAATATCCAGAGCATTCTTTACCGTTGATAGTACGCCAAGGATATAAGGCCCCCTTTTTGTGGCCTAACAGCTTTGCATTTTCCAAAGCAGGGCCAAGAGTCTCATATCTGAATTCTAATAGCCTTTTGGCTACCTGGGGCTCTGACAATACATAAAAAGGTAACATAAACATTTCTGTGTCCCAGAAATAATGTCCCTCGTAGCCTTCCCCTGACAACCCCTTTGCAGCTATAGAACAATAATAATCCTGTGGTGCCGATTGAAGCAACTGGAAAATGTTAAAATTGAGAGCATTTTCTAACTTTTCGTCGCCTGGAATCCTCACCTCTGAACTATTCCAAAATTTTTCAAGGAAAAATCTTTGACTTTCAAAATAATAATCAAGAGTTTTCTTTCTAACTATGTCCATAGTCTCCGAAAGTTTACCATAGACATCTTTTTCCCTAATAGAATCTTTGAATATGACAATCTTGGAGCAGGTAGATGTTTTATCACTTTCAAGAGGGATAATAGCCTCATAAATTATCTCATCATTTTCTACCCTAATCTCCTCAGATTCTGGCCTCACATTCCACTGATGGTCAGACATGATTCCAACCTTGATCTTTGTCTTCTCCGTACTTGTAACAGATAGTCCAGTGGCCTTCCCCCTGGTTTCTATTCTCTCAGTCCTCAGGTAGGAAGCCCCCTCTGCTGCAAGCCTAGGGTCATCAGGGTTTGCATAGTTGCAAACCTCAGGTATGTGATAGGAAACCAATTTCATCTTTCCGTCAAACCCCACTGCAGTGACGGAATATTCTAATACAAAGAGAGATTCCTCCACAAAACTTGCCATCTTCTTTACAGAAATTTTCACCTTTCTGCCCTCTGACAAATTCCATGTCACATCTCTGTTTGTGGTCCCTTGGTCCATATCAAGTATTCTAGTCTGTTGACATTTTTCTCCCTCGAAAAGAGAAAACTCCTGGCCATCTATGAATATTTTTACAGTCTGAATGTCCCCAACATTTACCATTGTCTCCTTTTCTTCTGTAAGGTTACAAAGGCTCTCAGCCTGCTTCATAGGAATGGTTTCACAAACGCCATTTAAGTAGACACCCCTCATGGTATGCATAGCTGCAGGTACTCCCTCCTCCAGGTTTCCTCGCACACCTATATATCCATTGGCATTATGAAAGAGAGTTTCCTCCAGGGCCAACTGGTCCTTTTTATCATAATCAAATTTTCTTGTAACGTAACGACTCATCGAATTAACCGCTAGCCCTTAACGGCACCAGCTGCAACTCCCTTCACGATATATTTCTGGCAGAACAGGTAGAAAACAATAACAGGCAATATAGTTACCACAAGGGCAGCCATAGCTTCATTCCAACTGATTGTGTACTGTCCGAAAAATTTAGATGCTGAAATAGGTATTGTCCTGTTCTCTTTAGCCTTCAATGTAAGGGATGGAAGAAGGTAATCGTTCCAAATCCAAATTACATCAAGGATGATTACTGTGATTGTTGTAGATTTCAGGTTTGGAAATACAATTTTCCAAAAAACCTGCCAGGTATTACAGCCATCAATTGTTGCTGCCTCCTCCAGGGAAATTGGAATAGTGCTAATAAATCCATGGAAAAGGAAAACTGCCATACCAGCGCCAAAACCGATGTACATAAAAATCAGTCCTGGTATTGAGTCTGTCATTGTCAGACCGGTTCTCTTTTCAATCCAGGTCATTTCCTGCATGAGTGGCATCATGATTGTCTGAAAAGGAATAAGCATTGTTGCAATGAGTAGGCTCAAGAAAAACCTGCTGACCTTGCCCTTGTATCTGGCTATCATCCAGGCTGTCATAGATGAAAGGATTACAATTAATCCAATTGAAATAACTGTGAGCAAAAGTGAATTCCTTAGAGAAACCCAAAAGTTCATCTTTGATAAAGCACTCTGATAGTATTCCAGAGTAAGCCTAGAAGGCAGAGCCATCATATTTTCGTACATTTCTGACCTACTCTTAAAAGAGTTGGTAAAAATCATGTAAATAGGAAGGAGATATACGAGACAAAAAGCCATCATAAGTATGTTGGGTATAATTTTTTTGAATTTTGAGTTCATTACATCTCCACCTCCTTTTTACTAGTAATAGAAACTTGTACCAAAGTAATAATTGCAACTATAAGGAAAAAGATAATAGCCTTTGCCTGGCCATATCCAAAATTGTTTTGTTCAAAGATTTCGTTGAAAATGTTTAAAGAAAACAGTTCAGACTGATTTGCCGGACCCGATCCTGTCAGGGATACGTTTACGTCGTATACCTTGAAGCAGTTAGATAATGTAAGGAAAAGGCAAATTGTGATACTTGGCATCAACAAAGGTAATCTAATCTTTGTAAGTGTCTGCCAGTAGCTGGCCCCATCAACGCTGGAAGCCTCAATGACCTCCTCAGGAATCGCCATAAGACCAGTTATGTATACAATCATTACGTAACCTGCCATCTGCCAAGTGGTTACTATAATCATTGCAGCCATAGCTTTTTTAGCATCTGTAAGCCAGTTGCCAATTCCAAGACTTAAAAACCATTCTGAAAATACTGCTTTCCATATGTAACCTAAAATCAAACCACCAATCAGGTAAGGCATAAATAACATTGCACGGCTCAGATTGGCTACCTTCATTTTGGTTGTTACCAAGAGGGCAAATATAAGACCTAGCAAATTAACTGATACTACAGCGATTACTGTAAAGATTACTGTTCTGATTTCGGCTGAAATAAATCTGTCGTCCCTTAAGACATCTAGATAATTTTGCATACCTACCCATACGGCCTGGTGTTTTGCAAAGCCATCCCACTCAAAGAAGGAATATCCAATTCCAATGAAAAATGGGATAACTACTACGATTGTGAAAATAATCATAAGGGGCAATGTAAACACTGCAAACCATTTCTTACTAATTTTCATCTTTACCCTCCCTAAAATAAAAGGGGGCTTGTACTAAGCCCCCAAAGTTTTTCGAGTTAATTACTGTGCATTAACAAATGCGTCGTTCAGCTGATTGAGGAGCTCCTCACCTGTCATATCACTTGTAAAGAAGTCAAGTGTGATTGGAGCAAGATCTGTTGAAACAATACCTGCTGGCCAGTTGCTCATTACCCATGGGATAATCTTGTCTGCTGCAACAGCGTCTGCTACAGACTGAGAAAGTGGATCAATGCCATCAGATGTCATACCATCGATTACTGGAATGAAACCAAACTTGTTCATAAGGTAATCTTTACCAGTATCGCTTGTGTAGAGCCAGTTAAGGAACTGCTTTGCAGAAGCCTTTTCCTCATCTGATGCATCTGTATTTAAGTACCAGCAAATTGGAACTGAAACAGAAAGTTTGTCATTGCCCTGGATAGGTACTGCTGCAAGGCCTGTCTCAAAACTCATGTCATAATCAGCAAACATTGACCATGCCCAGTTACCCTGGTGAATCATTGCTGTCTTACCTGTTGCGAAATCACCACAGTTTCCATCATATGTAATGTCTGCTGGGTTTGTGCAGTTAGCTCTGATTGCTTCCATAATCTGTGCAAACTCTTTGAAAGCATCGTTGTCAGCAAGTCTAACCTCACCACTTAATACCTGTGCAAGGTACTCATCAGGATTCTCCTGAACTGCAAATGGTGCGTTAAAGATGTGAGCGATAAGGAAGTAATCTTCCTGTGAAAGACCAAGTGCATTTACATCTGCTGCGCTTGACAGGTATGATACAAGGTCATCTGTTGATGTGAAGCCCTCAGCATCTACAAGATCCTTGTTATATACAAGACCGAATCCCTCAACTGTGTAAGGAATACCAACTGTCTTTCCATCTACTTCATCAGCAAGGCCTGCTGAAACCTTATCTACAAAATCAAGGTCGCCTAAATCCTCAAGGTAGTCAGCCATCTGAATTGACTCAGCACCAGGCTGGAGTGAGAATAATGTAGGTCCCTTCTCTGTTGATAAATCTGTCTTTAAATCTGAAAGATAATTATCACCGGTAGTCTCCCAAACTTCTACCTCTGTACCTGTCTCCTCAGTGTAGGCTTCTGCCAAAGCATTCAAGTCATCCATGATTTCTGTCTTGCTCTGGAAGATGGTGATCTTTGCTGCAGCAGCTTCCTCCCCGCCTGCTGCCCCAGAACCCTCTGAGTTTGTTGATGCGCTACCGCATCCTGTCATTACTACTGACGCTGCCATAACTGTAGATAAAGCAGCAGCTGTCAATTTCCCAATTCTCTTCATTACAACCTCCTTAAATAGTTTACCTTGTTTGGTAAATCGTTATACTGAGATAATACCACTAGATATTGGAGTGTCAATGGGCTTTCTTGCGATTTGTTTAGAATTCCCAATTATATGCTGGGCTTTTTGTGGGCTTTTGGTCTTTGAAAGTTGGTTTTACTTGTAAATTTTACTAAATCCTCCTGAGTTTTACCAGTTTATTTAATAAAAGCCCGAGATATCCCTTTTGATATCCCAGGCTCCTAAAGCATTTTATCTAGTTGTTTCCCTCCATTTTACCTGGGCGGTAATCATAAAGGTGTCGTAGTTTCCTGCCCCATTTACATTCTCCACAAGGTTTTGGGCTGCCAGATAGCCTCTCTCATAGTTTGGCACTGATACTGTAGTCAGTTTGTATTCTGAAGCAAGGGTTGTATCGTCAAATCCGCATACCGCTATATCCTCCGGCACATTTATGTCCGCTTCCCTAAAGGCTTTTAGGGCTCCTATGGCCATAGAATCGCTGGCGCACACCAGGACCTCTGGCATTCTCTCCGACAGCATTATCAGCCTTGCTGTCCGGTATCCGCTCTTTTCTCTAAAATCTCCTGCATAGTAATCATCCTTTCTAAAAGGAATCCCATGTTTTGCAAGGGTGTCTTTAAAAGCGTCAAACCTTTCCCTTGTATCTGCTGATGGCAAGCCCCCTAAGAATGCAAATTTCTTGTAGCCTTTTTTGATAAGTCCCTCTACCAATTCGCATTCTGCTGAATAATTGTTTACCAGCACGCCCTTTACATTAGGTATATTCAGGGCTCTATCCAAGGTGACAATCTGATATCCCCTGGCCGCCTTTTTCTTTATAAACTCATCTGAGCACCTGATATCGAGAACGATAGATCCGCAGGTCAATGACTTGTTTATGAATTTCTCGTAGCTTTTGCTAGTGCAGAGAATAAAATCATAATCATTGGCGTTGGCATAATCGTCAATCCCATGGATAATATCCAAGTAAAACTTTCGATCAAAGTCCGAAAAGATGAATAGAATGGTCTTTGAATGTCCAGATTTTAGGGCTTTGCCCACTGCATTGGGCTCGTATCCCATTTCATCCACCAGTTGCATAATCTTTCTGGCTGTATCCTCGCCCACATTTTTCCTACCATTTAACACATTAGAAACTGTAGAGACCGAAACCCCTGCAGCCTTTGCAATGTCTTGTAGTTTAACCATTTTCCTCTTACCTCTTTGTATTGTTTCCTCTATTATTTACTAGATAATTATGCTTCTAGTTTCTTCTGTCCTTGTTCCTTCTGTGCCTAATCTCTTCTGTGTTTGGTCTCTTCTGCCTCTTGTTTTTCCTGTCTAAATAAAATTTTACTTATTACAATTGGTAAAATCAATAGATTTTATCATATATATTATTAAATTTACTATATCTTGTTACTTTATATAACAGTAAAACTATATCTATATCATAATAAAAAAGGCGGCCATAGGCCGCCTATACTATTTGCTATTCTATTTCAGAGCAATATTTCAAAACAAATGTATTTGATTAATTAGTTTTCAATAATATTATTTACTATATCTGGGCAATCAGCATTAAAACTATGGCTACTATGACTCATTTACAAGTTTGCCTGTCATGTGGTCAATTGATAATTCAAGCATCTGCACATGAGCAGCAGATTTTCTAATCTCCTCCTCAACACTTTCAGCAGTGGGATAATATTTAAGCCCCAAGGCTCTGACTCTTTCTATGGTCTCATTCTGGTCGTCAATAAACCTGATTGTGCCGAAAATGATTACACTCTTTATATTGAGAGCCCATTCTCCCTCTTTTTTAAAGCCCTGGTCATATACGCAAAATGAAACCTTGTTGTCCCTTCTCAAGGCGTCAATCTTGTGTCCTTCCTTTGCTCCATGAAAATAGATTTTTCCATTCTCTTCGTCATAGATGTAGTCCATTGGAAGTGCATATGGATATCCCAACTCGCCATGAATTGCCAAAACGCCTCTTGGCTCTTTCTTTAAAATCTCAATGCATTCACTAGTTTCAAGTTGCTGCTTGAATCGTCTCATGCCTCTAAATTCTGCCATATCTACCTCGCTAATTATGTGATATACCCTCTAAGCATCTGAAGATGAGGGATTCCGTCTTACAAATATAGTTTTTTGTAAGGCCTTATTAATTAAAAAGTCCGCCAGCGATATCTTTGATTTCTTTCATGTCGATTTTACCGTCAGCCAAAGCCTCTTTCACCTTTTTAATGTCGGCATCATCCACTTTCACGCCAGCCTTGTTTAATAGGTCTTTAGCCTGATTGATGTCCGCACTTTTCAGTTTTTCAAGAATTTCTTTGTTGCCTGCAACCTTTGTAATAATGTCCTTTACATCCATGATAAAAACCTCCCTTTCAATTATGATTTATGACTTCTCCTTATTTCTCAAGCCATGCTGTCTCTTTAGGTGTCTTTTTAACAAAAGGTCTAGCAATTGCCTGTTTAGCACCATTTGGAAGGATGAACTTGAGCTTATCCTCTGCCTTTCTCATGGTTGAGCAGTCCGGATTATCTCTAGTGAGTTTTATAGCATCAAATTCACATCTTGTTGTGCAAAGTCCGCAGCCAACACACTTGTTAGGATCAACAATTGATGCACCGCATGAAAGGCAACGTGATGTTTCCTTCTTGACCTGTTCCTCGGTAAATACTAGCTTATTATCTCTGAATGAAAGTTTACCGTCAGCACTTGCCTTTACTCCTGCTGTCTGTCTTCCAACGTGATCATAGTCATTAACAGAAATATCATCCTTATCAAGTTCTATAAAGAAGTTTGGATCACGTCCAATAGTCAATGAAGAGTTAGGCTGTACAAATCTGTGGATTGACTCTGCTCCCTCTCTGCCGCAGGCAATAGCATCAATTGCAAATCTTGGGCCATAGAACATATCACCGCCAACAAAGATATCAGGAACACTAGTCTGGAATGTAACCTTATCTGCTACTGGAGCTGGTCCGCTAAACTCAACATTTTCATCCTTTAACAAATCTCCCCATACAGTCGCCTGTCCAACAGAAAGAATCAGATTATCACAAGCAATCTCTATGGTCTCATTCTCATCATACTGAGGATCAAAACGTCCCTCGGCATTCTTGACCTGAGTGCACTTTTTAAATACCACGCCCTTTACTTTTCCGTTCTCTGTCAGGATCTCTTTTGGTCCCCAGCCACCTTTAAGTTCGATTCCTTCAGACTCTGCTACTTCGATTTCCTCTGGAAGGGCTGGCATGATATCCCTAGTCTCAAGAGAAACCTGTGTAACCTTGTCAGATCCACACCTTATTGCTGTTCGGCTGACGTCGATTGCAACGTTACCACCACCAATAACAACTGTTTCTCCAATGAGTTTGTAGTTCTCATCGTCAATTACTTCGTGGAGAAGGTCTACTCCCTTAAGGACACCCTGTGCATCCTCTCCAGGAATATTTATTCCTCGTCCACCCTGACAGCCAATTGCAACATAGAAAGCTTTGTATCCTTCTTCTCTGAGTTGTTTTAGGCTAATATCTTTTCCTACCTCAACTCCAAGGCGGATATCAACACCAAGTTCTCTAAGCACATCAACTTCGGCTTCGATAACATTCTTTTCCATTACGAATGATGGAATTCCGTATGTTACCATACCTCCTGGCTTTTTATTCTTATCAAAGAGAGTAGGTTTGTAGCCTTTGAGTGCCAGATAATAAGCACAGGATATACCTGCTGGACCAGCACCTATGATAGCAACCTTCTCGTCAAAACCTGCTCCAATCTTAGGAATTACTTTCTTTGGAATATAACGAGTATCAGACTCAAGATCCCTCATTGCCACGAATTTCTTAACCTCATCTATGGCAATAGCCTGATCTATAGTGCCTCTTGTACAAGCATCTTCACATCTTCTGTTGCAAACATGCCCGCAAACTGCTGGAAGTGGATTGTACCTTTTGATAAGAGCAAGAGCCTCCTCATATCTGCCCTGAGCCGCCATCTTAAGGTATCCCTGAACAGGAATGTGAGCAGGACAGGCTGTTTTACATGGGGCTGTTCCTGTTTTATGTGTATTGATTCGGTTTATGTCTCGATAATCCTCTGTCCACATTTCTCTAGACCACTTCTTCTCTGTAGGAAGAGGCATCTTTGGATAGAGAACCTCGCTTCCATCTTTCTTGCAAAGTTTCTGTCCTAGAGTTGCAGCACCGGAAGGGCAAACCTCAACGCAACGTCCACATGCAACACAATTATCCTTGTCAACGTGGGCAACATATGCAGAACGCGACATATTAGGAGTATTGAAAAGCTGTGAAGTACGAAGGGCATAGCACACATTTACATTACAGTTGCAGATGGCAAAAATTTTACGGTCTCCATCAATATTTGTAATCTGATGAACAAAGCCGTTATCCTCAGCCTGCTTAAAGATTTCAAGTGCTTCCTCTTTTGTAATATAGCGTCCGTCCTTCTGTGTCTCGACTACGTAATCAGCCATATCACCAACAGCGATGCACCATCCTTCTGGATCATCGGCGCAGCCTTCCTCATAGGTCCTCCTGCTTCTTCTGCAAGAACAAGGGGATGCAGCATACTTGCCCTCATAGTAATCCAACCAGTAAGAAATTTTTTCAAGGCCAATTGCAGTATTCTCCATCTCAATAGCCTTTTCAACAGGTATTACGTGCATACCAACGCCAGCACCACCCATAGGGACCATATTAGTAATTCCCTCTAGGGGAATACGGCTCATTCTCTCAAAAAATGGTCCTACCTCAGGATGCTCTTTTATCAATCTGCCATTCATGTTTCCAAACTCAGCAGAACCAGGAACATACATAGGAAGAACGTACTGCTTAACGCGCTTCTCATTTTCGTAGTTCCACTCAATAATCCCGTGGTATGACATCTCATCAAGGTGTTTTTGCAGTTCCTCTTTTGAGTATTCAGGACAAAGAGCAGCAACTTCCTCAAAGGTTTTTGGCTTTCTCTTTTCCATTTTAAGTGCAATCTCACACTGTTCATCAGTTACAAGATTATAGATTCCCCAGTACTCTGGGCTTTTGTTTGTGATCTTTTCAAGACCAAGTTTAATTTCTTTCCTGTCAGTAATAGCCTTGGCAAGTCTCGCCAGGGGCTCTCTGAAAGGGGCATCTAGGTCAACCCATTCTGGAATGATGCCAGCCCTAGGGTCGATCTTGTTTCGATTTGAATCCAGTGAATACGGAGTCTCCACATCCTTCATATCCATTTTATTCATGTCCACCATTTTACTTTACTTCCTTTCTTTTCTCCCTTTTTAATAATTGTTATGTTGCCGCAATCTCTTTAATTAAAAACTCGTTGCCTCGTAAGAGATATGTATGCTCACTGCCACAATTAGGACAAGTCTTGCCATAGACAACAGTTTCATATTCACTTTTACACTCTTCACAGTATGTAACCGCTGGAAGGGTCTCAATAATAAGCTCTGCTCCATTCATCAGTTCAGTTTTGGCAGCGGCCCAGTTCCACGCGCTATCTAAAAGAGATGGAACCACTCCTGAAACCTCTCCTAACTGCAGAGTTACTGAGTGAATCTTTTCAAGATTATTCTCTTTTCCCACCTCTGTAAGGTCGTCGATTATTCGAAAAACAACACCAAGTTCATGCATAAGCCCTTACCTTTTTCTGTCTAATTTGAATGTTAATAGTTGCCACACGATAGTCATATTTTTTACCTTCGTGTTTAAAAAAGGGATTACCAACTTAATGATAATCCCTATATACTTTAGGTAATCACACTGTTCACTCTTATACTGAGTGTTCTCATTTGTAAAGTAATTGCGTATAACCTTTTGCTGGCTTTTTAACTTTAGTAGCCCGCATTTAATCAATATTATTTTATCATATAAATTGCTACAAGCCTAATTGTTTTCGTCTTGTACTTACTTGAATACTCGTCCTCTGAGCATCTGAAAATGTGGAATTCCATCTTCCAAATATGGGTCTTTTACTACTTTAAATCCCAGACTCTCATAGAATTCTCTCAGATATGCCTGACCTGATATCCTAATATGGTCTTCCTTATATTCAGAAGAAATATATTCTATAGCCTGATTCATAGCCTCTCGGCCTAGTCCGCTTTTTCTCTCAGATTCCTTTACAACAAAGCGGCCAATAGACGGCTCCTTGTATGATATACCTGCTGGAATAATCCTAAGGCAAGCAATCACTTCTTCACCATCTTGAAGAAATAAATGCATAGACTGTCTGTCCTTTCCGTCCAAATCCTGGTATACACAGTCCTGCTCCACCACGAATATCTCAGCCCTAAGCCTTAAAATCTCGTATAGTTCCCCAACAGTCAGGTCCTCAAAGGCCTTGAGTTTCCACGTTCTAGACATTAAAAATTATCTCCATTCCATCCCCAGTTCCTATAAGGCATATATGTTATGTAAATATGATCTGCCTTTATGCCCAATACATCTCCAAAAATTTTGCATATTTCTCCTGACATCTTAGCAAATGCTGCAGAATCCTCCCCACCATATATCCTTACATCAACAAAGGCCATAGGCTCTGAATTGTCTCCCTTAAAATAAAGATGGCAATTGTCCTCAAATGAAGTCATGAGCCAATCCTCGCTCTTGCCAGGAATAACAGCAATAGCTTGTCCCAATCTTGTCTTTAACTCTACCTCCTGAGCCTCTGTCATCTTTACGCTTACTTTTGAATTAATAAATGGCATAATCTACCTCCCAATAATTATTTAACACTCTTTATCTCCTGCAACTCAAACCTAAAATCCTGACAAGCGTCAGGGTACTTTTCCTTGTCCACCGGACTTAAAAACATGTCTAACGGTCTAACCCATAGGCTACCATCATCATATAGTTTTCTATATATAACCATATCCTCTTGTGTCTCCGAATCCTTTGCCACATTCTCTACAAGGTAATAGTCTCCCTTAAAATGTTTATATACTCTTCCAATAATTAGTTTATTATCCATATATACCTCTAAAAAATAATACTAGACTCCAGAACATGAAATATATTAGAATTTCCAGCAATCTAACAGGCTTCATATTTGTTTATTTAATCTTTGAATCTACCTCTTTACCTTGACTATTATTATGTCACAATCCCAAATTTCTAACCACAATTATGATAGTAAAAATATCATCCAACCCTCTAATGAAGATTGTAAACCGTGGGAGAGAGGAAAAGAAAAAAGAGATGGAATTTTCCATCTCTTTTTAACTAAGCGTGCGTGAGAGGATTCGAACCCCCGACACCTTGGTCCGTAGCCAAGTGCTCTATCCAGCTGAGCTACACACACATATTATATTTGGTAAATAATTACCTAATGCCGTAGACCGGAATCGAACCGGTACGATGTCGCCACCACGGGATTTTAAGTCCCGCGCGTCTGCCAGTTCCGCCACTACGGCATAGCCAAAAGGCTAGTGGGACCTACAGGGCTCGAACCTGTGACCCTCTGCTTGTAAGGCAGATGCTCTCCCAGCTGAGCTAAGATCCCATGGGAACAATATTAAGATTTTGAACGACCCCAGAGGGACTTGAACCCTCGACCTCCGCCGTGACAGGGCGGCGCTCTAACCAACTGAGCCATGAGGCCATATTAAAAATATTATAGAAAGTGGACCCTCAGGGACTCGAACCCTGGACCGACCGGTTATGAGCCGGTTGCTCTAACCAACTGAGCTAAAGGTCCATATCGTAAAACAAACAAGCAAGACCTTTACAAAAAAAATTGGCCTCTTTCCATTTTTGAAAAAAAGCCGATGATCGGACTCGAACCGATAACCTGCTGATTACAAATCAGCTGCTCTGCCAATTGAGCCACATCGGCTTAAAATGTTGCCTTAGGCAAGTGACTCCGACGGGAATCGAACCCGTGTTACCGCCGTGAAAGGGCGATGTCTTAACCGCTTGACCACGGAGCCATAAAAATATCTGACCACTAGACGCCTTTTCTTTAGCGACTGAATCATATTATCACAAACTATGAAGTTTTTCAATAGTTTTATGAACTCCCCAAGTAGGACTCGAACCTACGACAACTCGGTTAACAGCCGAGTGCTCTACCAACTGAGCTATTGAGGATTATTAGTATTCTATCAAATCTACGGCGAAACAGGGAACTCGCCGAGTGCTCTACCAACTGAGCTATTGAGGAATATTTTTCTCCCGAAGGAAAGTGGAGACGGAGAGATTCGAACTCTTGACCCCCTGCTTGCAAGGCAGGTGCTCTCCCAACTGAGCTACGCCCCCAAATGGGTAAACCATCTATTCGATAGCAACCTCAAAACTTCACACAGTAAAACTTAGTCCTCCGATTTTTGCTACATTCTTTTCTTTTAGAATAAACCTTCGATCTATTAGTATTCATCAGCTGAATGCGTTACCACACTTACACCTTGAACCTATCTACCTTATCGTCTATAAGGGATCTTATTTCCTTGAAGGAATGGGATATCTCATCTTGAGGGGGGCTTCACGCTTAGATGCCTTCAGCGTTTATCCCGTCCAGACTTGGCTACTCAGCTATGCCGTTGGTCGACAGCTGATACACCAGTGGTCCG
>JAIKWH010000023.1 GCA_024684955.1 Pseudobutyrivibrio sp. | reverse complement strand
GATTGCTGCTATTTCCTACGGCTGGAAGCTTTGACTTTTGGCAGGCTTGGCTTTTTATGGCAGTCCTTTTTATTCCTATGTTTGTAGCTGGTTTGATTCTAATGAAGAAAAATCCATCTCTTTTGCGAAAGCGACTTAATGTAAAGGAAGAACAATTAGAGCAAAAAGAGGTGGTTTTGTTTAGCGGTTTGATGTTTTTATCTTCATTCATAATTGCAGGTTTAAATTTCAGATTTTCGTGGCTAGTGCTGCCAGCATGGGTGACGATTTTAGGCACTGTGCTTTTTCTTTTAGCCTATGCGTTGTACGCCGAAGTACTTAGGGAAAATGAATATCTTTCAAGAACTATTGAGGTTCAGGAAGGCCAAAAGGTGGTAGACACAGGCCTTTATGGAATCGTCCGCCATCCTATGTATATGGCAACAGTTCTGTTATTCTTATCTATGCCAATCATTCTAGGCTCTTTTTTTTCATTTGTGATAATGCTTGCATATATTCCAATCATTGCAAAGCGCATTCGAAACGAGGAACAGGTACTGGAAGAGGGACTCGCTGGATACAAGCAGTACAAAGAGCGGGTAAAATATAGGATTATTCCATTTGTGTGGTAAAAGGGGGATTTATAGATGAAAACCAGAGAAGACGCGTTAAGTTATGGCCTTACATTTCCATATACATATCAGGAGGCTCCATTTCACGATTCAAACTGGCAGCTCATCAGAGTAAAGCCCAGTAAAAAGGCTTTTTTATGGTCCTATGAAAAAGATGGGCAGGTGGCCGCTATGGCAGGCAACCCTAAAATGAGCCGAGCTGTAGGAAATGCCCTCCACAAAAATCCGGATTTTGAAAACATTCCTTGCTACCGAGTAGTAAATTCCAAAGGCGAGTTGGCAGGAGAGTATGTGTTTGGCGGAGCTTGGGCCCAGAAGGAGCTATTGGAGGCTGATGGAATCGTTGTCCAAAACGGAAAGGTAGATTTGGATAAGTATGGAATTGAAATTGAATAAATTAAAAAAGGTGTTGACCTTGCCCTTGGGGCAGCCCTTAACATATGACCTAACAAGAAAACACTTAAGAAATGGAGGGCATTATGAAAGAAAAAATGACATCAGGGGAAATTGCAAAGCAGGCAGGGGTATCACCTAAGGCACTTCGTATATACGATGAGAAAGGACTTCTAAAGCCTGTTGATATTTCCGAAGGAAATTACAAGCTTTATGACAAGAGCTCACTTATTATTTTAGAAAAAATCATAGCACTCAAGCACATTGGATTTAGTTTGGAAGAGATTAAGACTAATCTGGAAAATGATGATTTGAGTTCCATCAAGGAGATACTTGAAAACCAGCTTGCAGATATTCAGGATTTACCATTTTAGGATGGCTCCTTTGACATAATAATTGCCAATTCCATGCTCTATCATGTTCCAGATTTAGGCAAAGGACTCAGTGAGGTGCGCAGAGTTCTTAAGGGTGACGGGAGATTCTACTGCGCCACACTAGGAGATAATAAAGTATCACGCAATAGATGGAGTAGTGGACTTGCCTAAGGAATATGGCATGTTCATTGCTAGCTGAGAATAGTAGAAATATTCCCGATTCTTTCAAAAAAATCGTAATCGTAAATGGAACATCAAAACCATGGAGAAATGATGAAGGCTACGTAATTATGGGAATGAAGTATTTTCTTTTAAATAGTGATAGTTTAGATTTTTAACAGGATGCATTAATAGGGGGAATTATGACAGAACAAATATATGGAACTTCTTGCGGTGATATACATTATTGGATAAATAAAGAGGCGATAAATAGTGAGTTGCAGTTAGTCTTTTTGCCGGGACTTACCGCAGATCACAGATTGTTTGAAAAGCAAATTGAATATTTTGAAGGTAAGTATTCTGTTTTTGTATGGGACGCACCGGGGCATGCTGCTTCATGGCCGTTTCGCTTTGATTTTAATTTGAGGGATAAGGCAAGATGGCTAGACAAAATCCTGGTAAAAGAGGGATTTGACCATCCTGTTATCATTGGTCAGTCCATGGGAGGTTATGTGGGGCAGGCGTATGCACAGTTATTTCCTGAAAAGTTAAAGGGATTTGTTTCTATGGATTCGGCGCCTTTACAGCGTAGATATGTGACTGGGTTAGAGATTTGGTTGTTAAAACGAATGGAGCCGGTGTATCGACATTATCCATGGAAGTCTCTTTTGAAGACGGGAACGAATGGTGTTGCTACGTCGAGCTATGGAAGAAAAATAATGCATGATATGATGATGACCTATGATGGCAATCAAAAACGATATGCAAAAATAGCAGGTCATGGATTTCGAATATTGGCAGAGGCAATGGAGGCAGATTTGCCATACGAAATTAAGTGCCCGGCTATTTTAATCTGCGGAGAAAAGGACCATGCCGGTTCCTGTATCAGGTATAACAAGGCATGGACTAAAAATACTGGAATTCCTATAGAATGGATAAAAGACGCGGGACATAATTCTAATACAGATGCACCGGAAATTGTAAATCGGCTTATTGAAGAACTGGTCAAGAAATTATAGGTTGGCAAAAATAAGTTGTTATGGAATATCTGCAGAAGAATTGAAAGAGTCATATAGTAGTAAATTTGAGAAAAATATGAAGCGCTGGTAAAAAACTAATAGGCTTTGCGTGGAAATAGATTGGGAGGATGGAACTATGAAAACAGTGGTTTTACTTTATGAAACATGTTGTATTTATGAAATTGTAATTACTAACTATTTCCTGCAATATTCTGGCCATGAAATAGTATTTGCTACGATTGATGGAAAGCCAGTTACTGCCCAAGAAAAGTTTTCATTGAATGCCACATGTGCATTAAGTGAGATTGATCCTAAAGATGTGGAACTTCTTTTGATTCCAGGTGGGAACATTTCAACCATTGATAATGAAGAAGTGTATTCATTTATAAGAGCAATTGTGGATAACAAGCAAATTGTGGCCGGTATATGCAATGGCGCCGATGAACTGGACAATGCCGGGATTTTGGAGGGAATAGAATCTACCCACTCTACTACGGAGGCCTTGGTTGTAGGTGATTATGTTATTACGGCGAGAGCAAATATGTATGTGGATATGGCCATAGCTATTGGTAAGAAAATGAATCTATTTGTAGATGAGGCTGATATGCAGGAGACAATAGATTTTTGGAAATTGCATAAGGCCTTGTAAGGCTCTATTATTTGAGGCAATGGAAAAAATTTCAAAGTCTCAATTAGTTATAGGATAGACTACTAAATCAATTTTAGTAACATAAAAAATGCTTTCAGCCAATAAGCGGGTTGAAAGCATTTTTTTGTTTTTATTCAATGTTTATACCTTGTAGTTGAACGGTACCTTTTGTACATTGAATCCAAATGAATGAGTCTGAATCTTGAGTAACTAAAATTTCCCCATCCCCTTTATAGATAGGAGTAATGGAATCAAAATTTGTTACGTGATATCCAAGCATATCTCCTTGTTGCATAGAGATTATAAGATGCTCGGACTCAGGTTGATCTTCTCCACCATAACGCTTCCAATTAGGTTCCCCAGAATGCCCATCAGCAAATAGGAGAGGTGCTTTTTGCGTTGTACGAAAACTAACAGAATTATTACGTCTACTTACAATTTGCTCTTTATCAAATGCAAATGCAGGAATTGAAACAGGTGCTTTACGTAGTAAGGCATTTATTACAGATTCCTGATAAGTGGCATGTGATATTTTATCTAAGTAATCATCAAAAATGGCTCGTGCTTCTTCCTTTGTTAATAAAGCATTGCCTTCTAAATAGGAGAGAAGCTTATCCCAGTTTTTAGGAATATCAACATTTACTGGTGAATTCTTTGTATCCATTTTTTTATATGACCAAAAACACCACCCAATGCCTGCACGCTCATACATTGGAAAAGCTGTTGTATACCAATATAGATTGTTTTCGCCACCTTCCCCCATCCATAAAGGAACTTCTAATCTAGAGGCAGATTCTAAAAAAACTACTAAGCTTTCTTCGTCTGGATTATTCCAATATTTATGAAATTGAAGGAGTACATTATCTTTTAATTCTTCCTTAGTAAATTCTTCAAATATTGAAAAATCAGAAGCCCAATGAACACCTTCTAATATAATCATATGATTAGAATCTATTTTTCTTATTGCATTAATGAGTCTGTGATAAAGTGGAGCAACTTGTGCGTTATATTGCTTTTGAGTATTTGGCAATGGCTCATTGATTAAATCATAGCCACCAATAGTTGGTTCTGATGCATATCTTTGCGCTAAAAGGCACCATGCCTCTTCTAAAATATCTTGATAAATAGGATTTGCAAATAATTCAGGCATATCATGTTGGCTATCATCGATGTTAGTTCCTGTTTGTCCTCCAGGAGCCGCATGCATATCCAAAATTAAATAGATTTCATTTTCTTTGCACCACAAAAGGCATTGATCTATATAATTGAGAGTTTTCTCGTTAAAATGCAAATGTAAATCTGTATCTAAATAGAATAAATGTCTTGCATTTAAAGGAAGTCTAACACTATTTAAACCTTGTTTGCGAATCCAAGTGATATCATCTTTAGTAATGTATTTAGAATAAAATTCATCCCAAAAGTTTAAAGCATACTCTTGGCCACATAAGGTCTCGATCAATGCTTCTATACGCCTTGGTCTATCGCATTTAGTGTAAAATTTCCACATGTATCCTTCAGGTAGAAGCCAATTACCAAGTCCCATACCTCGAAGAATTATCTTTTTATCTCCAGCAAAAACACCTTGTGGCGTCGCTTTTAAATAGTCCATAATTATCCTTTTACCGCACCATCGGCGATTCCTTTCAATATTTGTTTTTGGAAGAGAGCATAGAACACAATTACTGGAAGTGCAGCTAAGATTAATGCACTTAAAATAGCGGTCCAATCGCTACTATACTGACCAAATAGAGTATTTGTAGAGAGTAGCAATGTATACTTCTTGTTATTTGATAATACTATTAATGGGAGCAAGAAATCATTCCATACCCATAGCACGTTTGTTATACATATTGTTGTTGTAATAGGTTTTAGTAATGGCATGATAATGTAAAAGAAAGTCTGCATATCACTGCTTCCATCAATGCTAGCAGCCTCTTCAAGTTCAATAGGGATTCCTTTTACAAATCCATGATATAAAAAGATAGCCATACTAACACCTAGACCTGCATATACAAAAGATAGGCCAATAATAGAATCTTTCATATGTAAAGCAAGCGTAACCTTATATAGCGGAATCATAATAGAACTAAATGGAATCAGCATAGAAAAAACAAATAGTCCAAATAAAACTCTAGAAAGTCTTGTTTTAGTTCTACAAATTTTCCATCCAGCCAAAGCGGAAAATAGAATCATAAGAGATACGCTAATTGTAGCCAATAAAACCGTATTTACTAGGCTATGGAGATACTTCATCTTTTCAAAGGTACGAGCGTAGTTCTCGAAATGAAACTTTGAAGGAAGGCTTATTACGTTTGTAAGTAGTTCTCCATTTGTTTTGAAGGAATTCATAAGAGCCATAAGCAGTGGAAACAAAGTATAGAGTGCTCCGACTACTAAAAATATATAGACCAATGTATGGATGATTCTTCTTTTTGTACTCATAGTTCTTCCTCCCTTCTACGTGTAATATTTAATTGCAACATGGTAACTACTAAAACTATAAGAAATAGCACAGTGGACTTGGCTGTAGCATAGCCATAACGAATGTTGCCTTTAAATGCCTCTTCATAAATATTAATAGCTACTGATTGTGTTGCTCTACCTGGGCCACCTCCAGTTAAAGCATAGATAACATCAAACACCTGAAATCCCGAGTTAAGTGCCCAGAAAATACAAATAGTGACAGCGTGACCGATTAATGGGAATGTAACTTTCCAAAACACCTGCCAAGTAGTAGCACCATCTAGTGTGGCTGCTTCTTTTAATTCTGTTGAAACTCCCTGTAATGCAGCCATATATATAATCATTAGATATCCGACAGCGCCCCAAGTTGCCACAATGATAATAGCTATAAAGGAATATTTAGGATCTCCAATCCATGACTTATCTAAAAACTTAAAATTCCAATTATCAGCCATGTAATAGAGTACCTTTGTGAAGATGAACATCCACATATAGCCGCCAATTACCATACTAATCATGTTTGGCATATAAAAAATTGTCCTAAAGAGGCCTTTGTATTTTGGTAGGCTCTCTATTGCTACAGCAAGAGTAAGTGCAGCCACATTAGCAAGTACAACAATTACAACGACATACTTGAGTGTAAAAGCGACGGAATTCCAAAAATACTCGTCTTTAAATATTTCTATAAAGTTTGCTAAACCAACAATCTGAAAAGTTTTATTGATACCATTCCAGTCTGTGAGAGAGTAGTAGATGCCAGAGATGGCAGGATATAGTTTGAAAACGAAATAAACTAGTAGTGCGGGAGCACAAAAAATCAAAAGCGTTCGATTAGGATGCTTTTTATTATTCATAGGGGTTACTCCTTCATTTTTTGTAAAAAAATGGAGGGAGAAGAAGATCTCCCTCCTTAGGTCTAGGATTAGTTCAATGCATTTGCATCCTGAAATGCTTTATCGAGTCTTTTTACGATATCATCTACAGTTACAGATCCAACATAGTATTCCTGTAAAAGGCGACCCTGCTCATCTGTTACAGAAGATGGAAGGACTAAATCCTGATATGCCTTTCCAGCAGCAACATACTTAGAAGCCTCGTCTACCCAAGAAGCAGATTCATAATTGTGGCAAGAAGCTAGTGGATTGAAAGAGCAAGACTGGAATAAAGCGGAGGAGTCTTCATCATCCAATACATAATTTGCAAACTCTAATGCCAAATCTAAATTCTTTGAGTCTGGATATACTGCAAGTGTTGTAGAAGTTGAAAGATTAACTAAAGTGCAGTTTTTGTCATCATTGATTGGAAGAGCAAATACACCAAGCTTCATATCTGGATTTGTTTCCATGATGGTATTTGCTGCCCAAGTTCCCTGCACATACATAGCTGCTTTTCCATTAGCAAAATCAGCAGAACCTGCTTCAGAACCTTCTTCCATAGCACGGTCTGTACCATTTTGCATAATAAGGTCAATTACATCAAAGATTTCACGTACTTCATCATAAGATCCTTCATCTTTGTACATACGATCAAGCCAATCAGTAAGCTTACCAGATACGATATCACCAAGAGTCAAACCAGTCATAAGCTGTGGAACCCACTGCTCCTGAAAAGCGAGCATGAATGGTGTGACATCGTTTTCATTTAAAGTGTCACAAATAGCTTTCAAGTCACTTAATGTTTCAGGAGGGGTTAAGCCATACTGTTCAAAGATGTCTTTGTTGTAAAGAACTCCCCATGCCTGACTTTCAATTGGTACAGCCATTAGGTGTCCATCAACAGATACAGTTTCTTTTACGTTGTCATAAATCTTGCCAGCAAGCTCTTCATTTGATAAATCATAAAGATTTCCAGCTTTGTTGTATGTACCAATGTTGTTTGAATGTAACGTAAATAAATCTGGTGCGTCTTCGCCAGTTAATCTAGTCTGTAAGATTGTTTCATACTGATCAGAGCTTGGCATTTCGAGGTTGACGGTTACTTTGATATTTTTCTCCGCTAACATTTTTTCTTCGAACTGTCTGCAATATCCTTCCCATTGTTCCATGTACTGCGGGAAACTCATCATAATGTTTAATTCCGCTTCTTGAGGAGCTTCAGCAGTAGCGCCGGTATCATTTGCTACGGCCTCTCCCTGGGCGCTAGAGCCACAAGCAGCAAGCGATAACATCATGATTCCAGAAAGTGTAAAAGCAAGTAGTTTCTTTAGTTTCATAGTATTCCTCCTAGTAGATTTTTGATAATGCAAATATAACAAAGGAATATTTGATTTACATTTTCCAAAACGGTTGTTATTTATTGTCACTTTTTAAACTCTCGCGCATTTCCCCTGGAGTGATTCCATAGTACTTTTTAAAGTTTTTATAAAAGTGTGCTTGATCAATATATCCAACAATTGCACCAACTTCTTTTAGTGGAGCATGATAGACAGTAATTAGTTCTTTTGCTCTTTCCATGCGTAGCTTTAGTACATAATCAGTAAAGCCAATCTGTTGGTCGTTTTTAAACATCTTACTTAGATATTCTTTACTGATATGGAAATGATCAGCTACCCCTTCTAATGTAATTCCATCCGTATAATGTTCTTTAAGATAGCGACATACGCTGTCGGTATCTAGTCTATTTTTCTTTTTAGTATGCTCGTCTACATATTGTAAGGTCTGAGAATAGAGCTTTTGAAAGAAGATAATGATTTCTTCTAATTTACTATCTCTATTAAAAACATAGGTACTATCAGTATTTTGAAAGATATCCTTTTTAGTAAAGCCTATGTTCAAAATGTATTTTTGAAGTACCCCAAGAAGAGCATAGTATATGCCAATTTGTATAAACTTTGCTGGAGTGTTGCCTTCTTTTTCTTGAACAAATGCCTGTAAATGATTCAATAAGGTAAGTACATCCTTACTAGCGCCAAGCTGTAACTGTATTTCAAGTTTTTCTAGAATCTTTTGATATTCTTTTCCCCACTCATCAGGCGGAAAGTCTGCATCTACCTTTAGCTGAGGTAAGGTTGCATTATTTTCTAAAAGAGTAATGCAGTTTTCTAACTGACGATTTAACTCCTCAGGTTTAATTGGTTTTAATAAATAATCTGCAACCCCTAGTTTTAAAGCTTGCCTTACATAGTCATAGTCGTCATATCCACTAATAACAATGACTGAAGCCTTCATGGATTCTGCGCGAATTAATTGAATTAAATCTAGCCCACTAAGATGAGGCATACGTACATCTGTTATTACAATATCTGGATAGATATTCTTGATTAATGACCACCCCATTTCGCCATCAGAAGCTTCTCCAACTATTTCTATTCCTAGGCGTTCCCACTGACCTAGTGATTTTATGACATTACGTGTCCATGGTTCATCATCTATAATGACTGCTTTGTACATAAAATTCCCCCTATTCAATGACCTTCTTCAAAAGGATAGTGATGACGGTTCCCTGATATTGTCTGCTTTCTATAGTTAAACCATATTTGTCAGATCCACTATGTAGACGAATTCTGTTATGAACGTTACTTAGACCAATATGTGATTTTAAATTTAGTGAACTATTCATATCTCGGTTTAATGAACCCTGTATTTCCGCGAGGCGTTCAGGTACAAATCCCACTCCGTTATCCATAACCTTTATTTCTAAGTCCTGATCGTTTATAAAACTGCTTTCAATACTCAATACACAATCGCTAGTTTGGTTAGAAAAACCATATTCAAAACTATTTTCTGCAAGCGGTTGTAATATAAGTTTTGGAACCATGCAAGAAAGAGTTTCTTCAGGTACATTAAGGTTTAGTCTAATATGTCCCCCGAACCTTTCATTTTGAATCATTATGTAGCTTTCTAAATAGGATATTTCCTCCTTTAAAGCCACAGTTTCCTTTGAAAAATTCAAAGAATAGCGCATAATATCGCAAAGTGCAACAGTTATACGATAAATCTCTGGAGCATTGTGCTGCAATGACATTCCCCCAATAACTTGTAGGGTATTATACATAAAATGCGGATTAATCTGGGCCTGCAATGCCTTTAGTTGTGCACTTCTTTTTTCTATCTGGCTTTGATACTCTTGCTCGATTAATTCTTTATTTCTAAGAATCATTGAATCAAAGCTTTCTTGTAAAACACCAATTTCATCAGAGCGATCACTAGAATGCTTGAGTTGATAATTATCAAGCTTTAGATTTTGCATTTCATGAGAAAGCTTTTGTATTGGTTTACTAATCAAAGAAGAGTACCAAACAGAGCAAAGAATGTCGGCAATGGCCATTAGTATTGCAATAAGTACTGCAGTTGCAATCATCGGATATAAACTTTTTGAGATTGTCTTTTCTGGCACGGAAACTATTAACTGAAGCTTTCCATTATTAATCGGCTTATAAAACCAAAATTGATTCTCAAAGTAAATTTCTTTTTGCTCTTTTGATATAAGTAAATCTTTAATCTTGCCTAACTTGGCTGTGACAGCAGGTGCATCTTCTCCAAGGTCAGATTCTATAAGCTCATCCTGGTCATTTAAAATGAAAATACTTTCTTCTGGTATCGTTTTGATATCACTAAGAGTTCTTTGAAGAGCATATGGTCTAATATGAATAACGAGAAGGCCTATTGGCTGATTATCCTCAAATCGATGTAGCTCATGAACTTGTAAAATCTCATCATCCATGCGGAAATAAACAAGATTGTTTTGTAAATCCTTAGGATGATCCAACCAAAAGCCTAATTTAGAGCCTGTATCTTCCAAAGTGGCACCAGAGCGTTCTGCTACTAGTACTTGTTCTTGTGAATAGTTATAAAGGTCAATGGAGTTAATGGAACTTTCCATACTAATCATGGAGTTCATTGCAGAAATTAAATCCCATCTTTGAGAATATGTTAGATTTTGATTTGCCCCACACCAAGATAAGATAACATTTCGAACAGACTTGTCTGCTTCAAAACTATAAATCTGTTTCATGGTGTCTTGCATTTCAAGGTTTAGACTATCTTGAAGCCATCCACTACTCATACGGTGATAGTAGATGAGCTGATCTTTTGCGTTGTGATAACTGATAGATAAAGCTATTGCTGTAACAAGAATTATAGGTAGTGTTGTAAAAACCAGCATGTAGCTTAAAATCTTATTTCTTATAGGTAAATTGCGGAACCAATTCATAAAAAACCCCTTTCCCATTATTTGATTATATATCATGGAAAGGTGCTTTAAAATTGTTCTAAATTGTAAAATTTTAACACTTTTATTGTCAAATTATAAACTGATTCTATGTAGGAAACCCATCTTCTTATTTATGTAAAAAACTGACGATAGATTTAAGGTATATGTATATTAAAAAAGGATGTGGCCAATCTGGCTACACCCTTCATAAATCTAAATTATCATAGAAGTTCCATATTTACAGAAAAAGTTTCAAAGGTTCAGCCAGGCATATAGCCTGGCTGTTTTAATAATCTCTGTGACAATAATTTTATTCTGCCAATCCCTTCATCTGGTCGGAGATTTCGTTGATGGCCTTTAGGTATTCTTTGAGCATTGCCAGCTTTTTCATGCTTTCATTGCTCAGTTCTTGAGAATTCTCGGTAGAACTTGCAATTTCCTCGCTGACTGATGATAGGCTCTCCAGGTTTGCCTTAACAGAATCGTTTGCCTGTACCACGCCCTCCACAGAATCGGTAACTTCGTTTACGCTGCTGGTAAGTTTGTCAGAATTATTTTTAATATCTATGAATTTTTCACCTGTGGTGGTGATTAAATCGTTTTGCTTGTCTGCATACTCAGCGCTTTTTGAAAGGGATTCAACTGCATGATGGGCATCAGCTGTAAGTTTTTCAACGATGGCTGTAATCTGTTCTGTGGCAGTTTTTGTCTGCTCTGAAAGTTCTCGAATTTGATCAGCAACAACTGCAAATCCTTTTCCTGCCTCACCGGCTCTGGCAGCCTCGATAGATGCATTGAGGGCAAGGAGGTTTGTCTGGGCAGAAATGCCAAGGATTGAATTTGAAATCTCTGCTACCTCTCCAATACTGTCGTTGAGGTTTTCTGCAATATCTCTGGTCTCACGACTAATCTGTGCAACCTCTGCAGATTGGTTTTTCAACTGGTCAATTAGTTCTACACCTTCATTTACAGCACTGGTTGTAGATGCTGAAAGGGTATCCATTTCTGATGTTTTTCCATCTATTTTGCTAATGGCATTAAAGATTTCTCTGGTTTGAGAGGTTTGTTCGCCAACAGTTCTTGCTGAAATTTGAGCAGAATTTGTTATCTCGTTAGTAGCACGACTGCTATTTTCCATACATTCATTTAACTCATTTAGAGCAGAGTTTGCCAAAGCAAACTGCTGGGCGAGATTTTTGGCATGTTGCAACACTGCAGATGAGGTGGATTTTTGCTCGTCCGCCCCTTTGGCCACTTCGTCTACAATGTCCTCGGTTTGTCCTGTCATGGTGACAACTGCAATCCAACTGCAGGCAATGCCTATGAGAAGAGTTGCCCACTGCAGAAATACATCTCGAGGGGCAAACATGTCTGGATGAGTATTGTAGAATATGATATCAAAAATCAGATTTACAACTGAGCAAGCAATGGAGCCAGCCAAAAGCAATTTCCTCTGCTGGAAGATAATAACCTGAATCATAATTGGGAATCCAAATGTGTAGACTCCAAATTGATTTGTGGTAAACATCATGGCCATATAGGTGGATAGGAGTCCATAGTTTGCCAGGTGAGCAAAGAATTCGTCCTTTCCTTTTACCCTATACATTATGACAATAAAGATTTCGGTGCCGAATAAAAAGATGAGCCGGATAATGGATTGGATAAATCCGGTATTGTTGAATTCAAAAAGAGTCACAACTAGCATTGCGATGACAATAAGGGTGCTTATTAGCATAGCCTTGTTGTTTTTTTGAATGATATGTTTTTCTGTTAGTGTCATTTTCCCCTCCCAATTATGCTAAAAAATCAATACAGAATAAGCGACTAAAAGAAGTCTTTATCTAATTTTCCTTCCTGTTTAATTCTATGTCAATATGTAAAATTTCATTATGTTGTGAATTTTCTCAGTGAAAACAAAAATCTTTAAAATCATGTTCAAAAATTATAAATACCATAAGCAGGGGAATTGTTAAAATTAAGAAGGCTTAATGTAGGAATGTCCCTATACTCCAAGGGATGGACTACAAAGAACTCATTGGAAAAAATGGTTAAAGGAAAAAGAAAAGGGGGTAAAAATGAGGGGGATTAAAAAGTGCTTAGCTGGTATTATGGCTGCAGCTATGCTCATCCAACCTGCCAATCCGCAGATGGTTTTTGCTGCGGCAGACCTGGATGAAATCTACAATGCGACCGACCTGCAAGAGCCAAAAGCAAATCCAGAAGAGAATCCAGAAGAGGATTCAGACAAGGATTCAGAGAAAACTCCTGTAGTGGAGACAAAGCCTGAGGCAGAGCCAGAGGTGGACCCAGAGGCTGAGCCTGCAGCGGAGCCTGAGGAGCCCGCAGCAGAGCCTGAGGCTGAATTTGAAATCCTAGCAGAGGACATGGATGTCCTTGAAGAAGACGAAGAAAAAGAATTTGTAAGAACATGGCCTAAGGTAGAGGGCATGGGAGAAATCCTTTACGTGCCTGACTTAGATGACCTTTCAGAGTTTGACACTTACAACGGACCTAATGCTGCCACATTTAGCGCAGAAGATGGGGTTGCGAGAATCGACGGCGGAAACGGCAACAAGGCCATTTCAAAGAGGCAGGACTTTACAAATTTTGCCTTTGAAGCAGATGTAACTGTGGAAAAACAGGCCAGCATGGGTGACCAGTCCAGCGCCCAGGGCGGTATTCTGTTTAGGGCAAGCCGTGGAGAAGGAAACCAGGCTGATGGTTACTACGGATATTATCTCTGCCTCAACGCAAAGGGCCAGACCCTGACATTGGGCAGGTCTTCAGGCAACAATTGGCATGAGATTGCTTCAAAGAATTTGCCAGTGGAGTATGGCAAAACATATCATTTGACAGTAACCTGCTATGGCAGCCACATCAACTGCTACGTAGATTACAATGGAAAGAATTATGCAAAGTTATACATAAAGGATTCTACCCATACAAGTGGTGGAATTGGAATGAGAAACTGGATTAGCCATACCAGATACGAGAATTTGGTTGTCAGCGAATTTGAGGAGGAGTCTGTAGGTGCAGATTCCTACACTAATCCAATTCTACCATCATGTGCAGATCCAGACATACTCTATGAGGATGGCACCTACTACCTTTACCCAACTAGTGCCGGAGATGACGACAAGGGAATAAAGGTTTATACATCTACTGACCTGGTGCATTGGACAGACCAAGGTCTTGCTTTTGCAAAGAATGATGGTTGGGGAACCGGAGATTTTTGGGCGCCAGACCTTATCAAAAAGGATGACAGCTACTACATGTACTATGTTGCCAACGAGCAGATTTGCGTGGCAACTTCAGATTCTCCACTTGGACCTTTCACCCAAGAGGTAAAGGAGCCAATGGATGCATCGGAGAAAAATATTGATGCTCACATTTTCTATGATAGTGCATCTGACAAATACTACATTTACTATGTGCGTTTCACCGGGGGAAATGTAATTTGGGGCGCTGAGTTAAGCGATGACATGATGTCAATCAAGAAGGACACTCTGACCCAGATTGTAAATGCCAACCAGGGTTGGGACCAGGATATGGGCAACATCAACGAGGGCCCATTCATGCTCACATATGAGGGCAAATATTACCTGACCTATTCCGGTGCTCATTTCCAGAGCATTAACTATGGCTCAGCCTTTGCAGTTTCCGATTCACCTTTGGGCAACTTCAAAAAATATGAAGGCAACCCAATTATGAAATCAAATTCAACTGTACACGGCACAGGCCACCACTGCATTACCTATTCTCCAGATGGCAGCGAGATGTTTATGGTTTACCATTGCCACAACAACTTGAGCCAGACAGAGCCAAGAAGGCTTTGCATCGACAGAATTCATTTTACAAAGGATGCAGATGGCAATGTAATCCTAGAGGCAAAAGGCCCAACAATCACAGCCCAGTCTCTGCCTTCAGGAGCAGTTGACGTAGCCAACTTTATAGAGGCAGGCCAGTTGCCAGAGGTAAAGGTGGCAGACAATGCCAGTGCTGCCGAGATCGAGGCAGCTCTTCCTGCATCAATTACAGTAAAGACTTCTAAGGGCGACAAGACCGCAGAGGTAACATGGAATGCAAAGAATGTAAAGAATTCTGATGATGAGGCAGATGTAGAGGGAAGAATTGTCCTGGGGGATGATATCAAAAACCTGGGAAACAAATCCCTTGTTGTAAAGGCACATATAATCATTGGAAACAAACTGGTGGAAAAGAAAATCAACCAGGTCTTAGATTCAATCCAAATTCCATCAGCGGATTCTATCAAGGGCAATATCTACTTGCCAGAGGAATTGGATGAGGTGGTTTTGAAATGGAAGTCAAACAAGCCACTTGTTATTTCTGACAAGGCAGTTCCACAGGATGATTACTATGACATCCCAGCTGGTGTAGTAAATCGTCAGAGAAAGGACACCAAGGTTACATTGACTGTTACAGGCACATACGAGAATGTTTCTGTATCTAGAAAGATTAAAGTAACCGTGGCAAAGGCCCTAAAAGATGAGGATGACTATGTAGGATACCTGTATGCTCACTTTAGAGAATTCCCGGGAGTAAAGGGAAATCAGGATATTTTCTACGGCATCTCAAAGGACGGATTAAACTGGACTGCCCTAAACAATAATGAGGCAGTTCTCAAATCCTCTGTTGGGGACAAGGCCACCAGAGATCCTTACATTATCAGGTCTGCAGAGGGAGACCGATTCTTCCTTTTGGCAACAGACCAAGACATATACAAATATGGGGATGCAGTG
Source organism: Pseudobutyrivibrio sp. (assembly GCA_024684955.1). Lineage (GTDB taxonomy): Bacteria > Bacillota > Clostridia > Lachnospirales > Lachnospiraceae > Pseudobutyrivibrio. Next base: position 70,199 of record JAIKWH010000023.1, on the reverse strand, counting down.
GCATGGGACAAACTTTCCACCCAGGGCAGCACCTGCCTTACCATATTTGAATCAACCGATTTGATTCACTGGACAAATGAGAGATGCGTAGATGTGGCTGGCTCCATTGGTGGCGGATGCGCCTGGGCGCCAGAGGCAATCTATGACGAGAATACTGGAGAATATCTGGTTTACTGGGCAAGCAAAATTGCAGCAGACAATTATAGCAGACAGTACACCTTTGTATCGAGAACTCGTGATTTCTACACATTCTCAGAGCCAGAACTATTCAACAATTTTGGCAGCAACATTGACACCTCAATTCTTGCTGGAGAGGATGGACAGTATTATCGCCTGACAAAGATTGAAAGCGATATGCATGTGCGCCTGGATATGGCAACAGATTATCTGAGAGCCTACGGTGATGACGTGTCTACAGTAAAAGTAGGTGACTTGACCTTTAATATGGTGGGAGGCAACTACACATACGTTGAAAATACAGCCGACTCTTGTCTTGAAACCTTCAGAGGCAACTATGAAGGCGGCACAATGTTCAAATTTAATGACAGAGACCAGTGGTGCGTAATGCTGGACGAGTACGGCGGACAGACCAGGGGATACATTCCATTTGTAACATCAGACCCAGCAGAGCCTAACTCAATCCGCGCCCTTGATGAGCAGGATTATGTTATGACAGAAGGTTGCAAGCATGGTGTTATTATCCCATTGACAGCCAAAGAGTATGATGCTCTAGTGGCTGAGTATGGAGTGGCAGCAGGAAAATTTGCATCCCTAGATCAGGAGGAAGATCCTATTGTTGCCTTTGATTTTGAAAAGGCTGCAGGGGATGAAATTATTCCAGAGGCCGGACAGGAATACAAACTGAGCCTGTCAGAGGGAGCAGAGGTAAAGAAGACCTCTGAGGATAATAAGGCCCTTTATCTGGATGGCAAGAAGGGGGCAGTTGCAAGTTTTGCGCAGGGACTTTTTGATGGAGCCGAGAATATGTCCATCAGCATGGACCTGACCCCAGGCTCTGCAGCAGGCTTTATGTCAGCCCTTACCCTGGCTGGTGATGCCAGCCATTTTGCTCAGGTTGCTGTAGGCTCTGACAGTCTCAGGGCTTATGTAAGTGCAAGGGGAGCAAACAAGGGACTGGGAGTTTCAACAGGATATCCTGGCACAAGAGATTCTAACATCCACCTGGATGTAACTTTACATGATCACATTTTGACTCTGTATGTAAATGGAATTTGCATTGGCAGTCAGAAGGTTAGAAATATTTCAGAACTTGGAAGTCAGCTTGCACTTTCTTTAGGTCAAAGCGTGGCTGGTTCCAACTATTACACAGGTTACATTGACAACCTAAAAATTTATAACAGGGTTCTCACCAAGGAAGAATTAAATGCAAAGGAGATGACCTCTGTTGCTGAAAAGATTGAGGCAGAGACAGGAGTCCTGACTGGCAAGGCGAGAACAGCTACAAATGGAGCGGCGTCTGGCGGTGTAAAAGTTGGATACATAGATGATATGGATTCCACAGTTACACTCAAATTAAATGTGCCTGAAGCAGGTACCTATGCAATCGATGTTGCAGCAGATGGAGACAGAAATGCCTTCCCTAATTCTTCTCACAGATATTGGATAAATGGGGACGAGGCAAATGCACAGATTATCAACTATGACAAGTCAAGCAACTGGGATGTATGGTCCCTCTACAGAATAGAGGTTGCATTAAATGAGGGTGAGAATACAATTACATTCTCTCACTCAGGCAGAGACAACAGTTTCTCAGAGTTGGACTACATCATGCTCCACTTGCTGGAGGAGCCAGAATTTAGCCTCTATGCAGATGGACAGCCTATGGAGAATTTTGATGCAGCAAAGGAAATATGCCAGGTAAGGGTTGACGACCTGGATGCTCTTCCAGAGATTTCTGTAGAATATGCAGAGGGAACAGACAAGAGTTTTGTTGCACAGATAGTGCAAGGCAGCAAGGATAGACCTGAGGCCTATGTAAAACTGACATGCACAAAAGACTTAAATTATATGAAGTCTTACACCATCCGTTTTGTTGGACCAGATTCTTTTGAATCACATCTGGTAAATTATGGAGCAGACCCATTTGTTACCTACCAGAATGGATATTACTATTACATCTTTATGGACAGGAGCAACAAGGGCATTTACATTACCAAGTCTGCAGAATTAGATCGAATCGGACAGGTAGAACCTGTATGCGTCTACATGCCATCAGGCGATGAGCCATCAGCAGAACTTTGGGCGCCAGAGTTACATTTCATCCAGGGCAAGTGGTACATATACTACACAGCAGGTGCAGGTTCTGCCCACAGGATGTACGCATTAGAGGCAAAGACAGAGGATGCTCAAGGAGAATATACATTCATGGGCAAGATGTCACCAGCAACAGACCGCTGGGCAATTGACCAGACTGTTCTTGAAGTAGGCGGCAACCTATATGCTATCTGGTCAGGCTGGGACGGTTTTGTTGACGGTGAGCAGAGACTTTACATCGCAAAGATGGAAAACCCTTGGACCATCTCTGGAGACAGGGTAGAACTCTCAAGACCAGAATACGCCTGGGAAATAAACGAGAGACCTACAATCAATGAGGGACCTCAGATTGCAGTTTCTCCAACTGGAGTAGCAAGCATTGTATACTCAGCCAGCGGATCTTGGTCTGACACATATTGCCTGGGATGCCTGACCCTGAGGGCCGGAGCAGACCCAATGGAGGCTTCATCTTGGAGCAAGGCAGCAGAGCCAATATTTGAAAAGAATGACAACACAACATTCTCAACAGGTCACGCTTGCTTTGTTGGTTCTCCAGACGGCAAGGAGGACTACCTGGTATTCCATGCTACAAGATTTGCTGGTGGCGGCTGGAATGGTCGTGGTGTCAGAATCCAGCAGGCATATTGGAACGAGGACGGCAGCCCATTTATGGGACCTTCAGCAGAATTTACAGACCTGGTAAATGCACCAACTGGCACAAAGCAGACAGACTATGACAGGTACGAGGCTGAGGACGCAATCCTTACAGGAGTTAGCCCTACTACCACATACAATTCTTCAAACAATGCCTGCCTATACAAACTGGTAGACAAGAATACAAAGGCAGAATTTACTGTAGAGGCACCAGCATCTGGAAAATACAGATTATACCTGGGTGCATCAACAGGAAATAATGATGCAGCCCTTTTGGTGCAGGTTAATGATGAGACTTTTGAGAAGGCAGTATACAACTTTAATGCTGCAGCAGGAAACCAGCTTTGCGTAGACAACTGGTTTGGATATGAATTGGATGTTGACCTTATAGAAGGCGCTAACACAATTCTCGTATCAGGGGTAGGAAACAAGGCAGAGGCAGCCCTAGACTACATTGAGATTGCAAATCTGGAGGAGGCTACAAGCCCTAACCCTGAGCCTGTAGAGCCTGAGGAGCCAGCAATAGATATCACCACTGAGCAGGAATTTGCTATGCAAGAGGGTGAGATCAGAAGAATCTATCCTATGAATTCTCTAGAGGTAAACCCACAAATCAAGTGGTCTTCTAGCAGAAGCAGATATGTATCAGTAGAAAAGGGACTGGTAAAGGCCCTTAGGGCAACAAGCAAACCTGTTACTATTACAGCTAGCCTTGATGGAGAAATCATCAGAGAATTTACAGTTACTGTAGAAAAGAATGTGACCATAGATTCTAAGAATGTACGGACCTATTCTGATTTCTTGACCTATGTAGATGCTCCTGACACTGTAGAAATTGCAGCAGGGGAGACTGCTAGTGTCAGAGTAAGAGGAGGATTGCTTGCTACAGGCGGCAAGGTGACATTTACAGATTGCGATGGAGACATTGCATCCACTACTGCAGGGGGCAGACCTGGATACTATCAGATCACCGCTGGTGAGGAGACTGGAGTACACTATGTGCTTTGGACTGTAAGGGCTAGAGGAATATTTGGAATACCTTTCAAGGCTTCTGGCCTGACCAGAGTGGTAGTAACCAACCCTCTAAAGGCAGAGGACCTAGTTCTCTTGGCTAACGGACAGGAAATGGAGGAGACAGAGGAAGGATTTGTAATTGAGTTAAAGAAAAATGATTCATGCAAAATTACAGCCAGCCTCCCTTATGGATGTACAGATTCAGGTAATGTATCTCTCAGATCTAGCAACAGAAATGTAAGTGTTGATAGATATGGAAAGATTACAGGACTTAAATCTGGCAAGAGTTCAAAGGTAACAGTGAGAGTCGGAAATGTCACAAAGACTATAACTGTAAAAGTGAGCAAGTAAATTGTTTAGGTGATTTTAAGGGACTGCGAGAAATTGCAGTCCCTTTTTTTAGGCAAGAAAGAGAGATTTAAATGCTGGAACTTAATGAGAAAAAATAGTACCATAGAGAATATATTGTTTTAAGGGGAGCTTATGAATCAGAAGAACAAGCAAATATTCATATCAATTCTTGAACTTACTGCTGGTGCAATTATTGCAGCTTTTGCCATTGAGGAATTTTTGGTTCCTAACAAAATTTTTGACGGTGGCGTAACTGGTATAAGTATGATTGTTGCCCATTTCGTGCCAATTCATCTGGGACTTCTGATTTTCATCATAAATATTCCCTTTATTTTTTTGGCTTACAAAAGACTTGGAATCTCATATGTGGCAAGAATAGTTTATGCCATAGCCCTATTCTCGATTTTTACAGGAGTCTTTGAGCCTATTGAGAATGCTACCGACCAGATTATTCTTGCAATCACCTATGGGGGAATGCTCCTTGGCGTAGGTGTAGGCCTTGTGTTAAGAGCCGGAGGCTGCTTGGATGGCACAGAGGTTATTGCAGTATTTTTAAATAGAAACTTATCTGTTTCTACAGGTCAGATTATTCTCCTTTTCAATGTTTTTATCTTTGCTGTGGCAGGCATTGTTTTTGACTTGGACAGGGGTATGTATTCCCTTTTGATGTATTTCATATCATCAAAGGTAATAGACATTGTTGAAATTGGATTTGAAAGTGCCAAGTCTGTAATGATAATTACAGATGACGGCAGGAATTTGGCCGATAGGATTAACAGGGAATTGGGCAGAACTGTTACCTTTATGAGAGGTGAAGGACTGATTTCAAATAATTCTAAAGATATCATCTATGTAGTTGTCACTAGAGCAGAAATACATGAACTCAAGAGAATTCTTACAGAATTCCCGGGCAGCACCTTTACTACCATTTCAGAGGTGTCAGAAATCGTTGGAAATCATATTAAATCTGTTTAGCGGACAGGTTTTTAATATATGAAATTATTATTTTTGGAGACAAGTTATGGAAGGAATGAAGTACGATGCATTTATAAGCTACAGACATCTGCCTACAGACATGTACGTAGCAAAAAGAGTGCACAAGGAACTTGAGACAGTCAAGATTCCTAAAAAAATCCAGGAGGAAACTGGAAGAAAGAGAATCAACAGAGTATTTAGAGATCAAGAGGAGTTGCCTATAGGGTCAGACCTGGGCAGCAATATTGATTATGCTCTTTCTGAGTCGGATTTTCTGGTTGTAATATGTTCCCCTCAAACCAAGGAATCATACTGGGTCATGAAGGAGATTGATACCTTCATTTCTATGCATGGCAGGCAGAATGTCCTGGCTGTATTGGTGGAGGGAGAGCCTGAGGATTCATTCCCACCACAGTTGCTAAAGGATGAAAATGGCAATCCTGTGGAGCCACTGGCAGCAGATGTCCGCGCTACTAGCAATAAAGAGAGAAATAAGAAAATAAAGAGTGAGACCTTGCGTCTTGCGGCGTCTATTTTGCATGTAGATTATGATGATTTGAAGCAGAGACATAGAGAGCGCGCCCTTAGGAGAAATTTTGCCATTGCGACTGGTGTTGCAGTTGTAGCATTAGCTTTTGGTGTTTACACAGCATACAACCTGAATCAGATTAATCAAAACTATCAGGACAAATTAAGAAATGAATCCAAGGTTTTGGCAGCCACTTCTTTGGATATTCTGGAGAATGGCGATAGAGCAACTGCAGCCGTAGTGGCTCTGGAGGGATTGCCAAGAGAGGGAGTGGATAGGCCTTTTGTGGCTGATTCTATGAATGCCCTTTCTGCTGCTTTGGGCTCCTATGACATTGGATTTAACTTTAGCAATGATAAGATATTGAATCACAATTTGTCGGTAGAGGACTTTGTGGTTAAGTCTGATGGAACAAAAATGGTTTCATATGACAACTCAGACAACCTGTATTATTGGGATTTGGATTCTGGAAAAAAATTGTTTGAAATAACTCCAGAATACTCTGGAGGTTTTGTAAATAGCATCCTTTCTGAAGGCTTTGCCGGAGATACTATTGTTGTGGTAACAGACAAATATGTTTGCGGCTTGGACGAGACAGGGAAAGAATTGTACAGGTATGACGCAGAATCTACTTTTACTTTTGGATATGTAGATTTTTATGGTAGATATGTCATTGCCACAAACGGAAACATGACCTACATAATGGACGCTAGTAGTGGAGATTTGCTTGAAACAGTGGCAAATGAGGGAACCAATTCTTTCTCTCGTGACATGGTGGTATCTCCAGATGGCAGATATATTGCCCTATCCCATTCTACCCTTTATGAAGAGGACATTCCTTATATAACAGTGGTTGATATGGAAAAAAGAGAAAGTAAATCTATTCAAATTAAGGCTAATAGTATTTTGGATATGTATTTCTCAGTAGATAATTGCCTAGTAGCAAATCTGGTAGATAACGATGCCCTGCTCTCTTTTACAGATTGTCCTATGTATGTGGAGAAATATAGTCTGGAGACAGGCGAGACTATCTGGAGCAATGAATATGTATACAATTCAAATATTCAGGATACCAGTTATTCTCAAATTAGGACCAGAAGTTTTAATGTGGGAGATGAAGTCCATAATGAGGTGATTTTTTCCGCATGTAAAACTGTAAGAGTTTTAGACCTGGACACTGGAGAATTGATAAAAGAACTGTCTTTTGACAGTTATGTTGAGCGTATCAGAATCGGATTGGACAATGAACTGTTTTTTGTTGGAACCTATGACGGCAAAATTAACAGATATAGTTCTATTAGAAACACAGATTATTCCAGCCTTGCTATCAATACTGATTTAAGCCTCATTGATTATACTATTTCAAATGGCGTTTTAGTGATAAGGAGTTACAGATCTCCAGAAGTAAGGATCATGAGGGAAAGCAAGGACAATTCTGTAATATCTACTACTGATTTGCCTAGCCGCTACTATTTTACAGCCATCGCCAGCCCAGATGAAAGCACATACCTGCTGTCAGGCCAGGCTGATTCTTCGTCGCAAAATGTGGAATATTATATTTATGATACAGATTCTGGAAAATTGCGTGACACATTTGAGGTAGAGGATGCGGCATATAGACAGGTTTTATATGTTGATAATTCCACAATTGCAGCAGTAAAAAATAATCGTCACGTAGCCTATTACGATTTGAAGACTAAGAAAGTCACTGAGGCTAGAGTTGGAGAAGAGAGCCAGCATGCGGACAGTTACATTTCTGAAAATGGAAAGTATTTAGTTCAGGAAAACGGTAGAGAATACACACTCTTTAATTTTGAAACTAAAAAGAATGTAGCCATCAACGAGACAGAGGGCATAATCTCAAACATTATAGTGGCTGGCGACGGCAATGCTGTTTACTATATTGACGGAGAAAACAAGCTCCACAGGTCCGACGTGGAAACGGAAGAAGACCAGCCTATTCTGGCAGACTACCAGGTGCTGAATATTTCTTCAAACAATGATGGAAACATTATAGCTGTAGTTTGTACCGACGGCGTGTTAAGACTGGTGGATACCGCCACATTTGAGATTACAGATGAATTGCCATTCTTTGGAAACTCAAACAGTTTGATAAAATTTTCTGCCGACGATACAAAAGTTTATCTCCAGGGCACAGACCTCTATTTTAGAATATATGATAGAGACATAAAGGCGTTTTCATTTATATCTGATGTTCAACTGAATGACCTGAGCGACGTAATATATGATGAAGCCAACAATCAAATCTGCTTTTACAACTCCTTCCAGATGTATTTCTTTGATTTAGGTACAAATGGAGTCCTAGGCAGAGCTGAGTACGGACAACTCTACATCCCTGGAAAGGAAAGAGTCATTAGTATAAAAAATAGCGCAGTCTATACCTTTAAAAAGAAAAACCTCCAGGATCTTTTACAGGAAGAAAAAGAAAGATTCGGAGATAAGGTCCTCACTAACGAGGAAAGAATGAAGTATAGATTGTAGGATAGGTTGTAGATAAAATCCCTTTGGATAATAATCCAAAGGGATTTCTATAAATTAGCAATGAATTAATGAGACTTTGAATTTTTTTCTGTAAATATGGAACTTCTATGATAATTTAGATTTATGATGGATGTGGTCAGAATGGCTACATCCTTTTTAGACTATATATTTCAATTAAAATTAAGCCAACAACCAATTGGAATATCTAATGGCATATTGTATTATTTCATGTAAAAGGAGCTGTTTAATTGGAGGCAACATGTTATTTACTGAAAAAAAGATTAATATTTCTAATTATGAGCAAGCATTAAAAGTCTATAATTCTAACAAGGAATTCCTTTTACATCATTTGGGCAAAACTTTTGTAGACAAATCTTTTATAGTTAATGAAGTTAAGGAGATGGAGGAACATGGTTTTTCTTCAAACCTAATATGTGTCGACAATGAACCTATAGGTATACTCGACTATATGATTCTACCGTCACACGATGCTTATTTATCGCTCTTAATGTTAGATTCATCAATGCAACATGCTGGGATAGGGACAAATTTATACTTATATCTTGAAAGAAAGCTTGCCGATGAGGGGGTAAAATCTATTCGCATTGACGTTGTAAACGATTATGAGACTAACGTCATTCCATTTTGGGAAGCGCTGGGTTTTCTTGGGCAGAAAGAGACTTTTTTAACATGGGGTGAAAAGACTTCTAAGGTATTAGTAATGATAAAGAGTTTATAGAGTGGGGAGAACACGCTCGATTTTGCACAAATAACCTCTATCTCGTGATGTGAGATAGAGGTTATATTTTTAATCTGAGAGTCTGCCAGTATACATGATAGAATTAATTGTTATGGCATCAACTTTGTATTGACCAAAACTGAGTATCGTGATATAGTGTCATAAATTTTTATTGTTCTTTTTTACGTTATAAATAAAGTAGGCAAACATTCAATAATGTTTGAGTCTGCTTGGGTTTTGTATTGCATAGATACTATTGACACACAAAAGTCAGAGGCCCATTTTTTAGAGATAATAAATTGGCTGCTTATTCTCGGCAGCGGCAGAAAAAGTTCTCACTATCTGTTATTTTTCTGTAAATTTCCCAAGTTTCATTTAGAAATAAAGATTAGCGGCAGAAAATAGACTATATCTATTGCATATATCTGCCGGATTATTTAAAACCCAGACTATGATGGGCATAGTGGCAGATAATTACAATTAGTTATTTTATATTTGCTGTCGATTGAAGGATCTTTTCTTCGATTGGATATGGTCTAAGAGTTGTTCTAACAGCAAACTCCCTATGGAGATGCTAGATTATCTGCCGGAAGCATTTGAATTAGTAATAGCGGAGATAATATGGCAGCAAAATAAGACGGAATGCGCCACATTATCTGCCGAAGTATTTGAATTAGTAATAGCGGAGATAATATGGCAGCAAAACAAGACGGATTATGCCACATTATCTGCCGGCGAGCAGGAGGAATAATCAGTAATGGAAGTAGTGACAGCAAAAATAAGAAATCTTAAATGTTTTTATTGCAAATAATAAATGGTATTAGTTTGAAAGGGAAATCAATGGAGTTATTTAAGGAGTTAAGGGATTACGAAGAATTATTATTACAATTAAAAAACCGTCTAACTAAAGAGGAAAAGCATCAACCAAAGGGAATATTGAGAGCCTATAGGCATAGGAATTCTTTCCAATATTTTGTAAGGGAGAATGAAAAAGATTTAAAAGGTAAGTATATTAAGCAAAAGGATATGGAAAAGGCATCCCTATTGGCGCAAAAGGAATATAACAATTTGCTAAAGAAAGAGGTGGAAATAGAATTACAAAAGTTGAAAGATTTTGAAAAGGAGATTAGTGGTAAATTGCCGTGGGAGCGGACTGCAGAAAAAATGATTGAGGCTAAAAAAGTGTTAATCCAAGTTCCTGTTATATCTGATGAAGAGTATATTCTAAAATGGCATAAGCAGGAATATGCCGGGGTGCCATTTAGAGAAAATGCGCCAGAGTTTTATACTAAAAAAGGAGAAAGAGTTCGTTCGAAAACGGAGATAATACTAGCTGATTTACTGGCAGAATACGAGGTCCCATATTTATATGAAAGGCCTGTAAAGTTGAAAGGAAATATTATAACTCATCCAGATTTTACAGTATTAAGAGTGAAAGATAAAAAAGAGATAATATGGGAGCATTTTGGGATGATGGATGACATTGAGTATAGAAATAATGCATTTAAAAAAATAAGGGATTATGAAAATAGCGGATATGTAATGGGCTCCAATTTTATTTTTACCTTTGAAACATCAAAGAATCCAATTGATGTGACAGCAATTAGAAGGATGATTGAAGGAATATTCATTTGAGAAATCTAAACAATAGAAAGTGTTTTACTACTGAGGACGCATGATGTGGCACAGGCATTCATGTGGAATTCTTGCCGGCCTCTATGTGGAATCTTTACTGGCTTTATGTGGAATTCTTGCCAGCCTCTATGTGGAATCTTTACTGGCTTTATGTGGAATTCTTGCCGGCCTCTATGTGGAATCTTTACTGGCTTTTATGTGGAATTCTTACCAACTTTTATGGACAATTCTTATGGGGTTTATGGTCTGTAATAGAGAAACAAAAACTAGTTTACAAGGAAACAAGTTTTTGCTATCTTAATTAAAGAATCAAATTGAATTATATGATTACCCTTGTTTTTATAATATCAATTTATATAGCAAATAAAGCAAGTTACATATTCTAAGTGTTGATTTTGTTACAAAGGGGGAAAATGGATAAAAGTATCCTTAGACCATTTGGAGAATGGTTAGAAAAACATGAAATTTTAGACAGACTATTAGAGAATCCTAAACTAAAGGGTTTGGGATATTCTGAGGTCCATACGATTGTGGCAATAGGGGATTTAGATATGCCCAATGTCACAGTAATAGCAGATAAATTGTCTATGACAAAGGGAGCAATTAGCAAGATTATTAAAAAATTACAACTTGAAAATTATATTGAATCCTTTCAAGCGAATGACAATAAGCAAAAGATTTTCTATAAACTGACAGGCAAAGGAAAAGAGATATACAAGCTCCATGAGTATCGGCATAACATATGGGAGGATAAAGATATGGACTTTTTGAGCCGGTACTCTAAAAAAGAGTTGGATTTTATAACTGACTTTATGAATTCATATAATGAATATCTGAATGAATGGGTTGAAGAACTAGAAGAAACACAAAGGGAGGGGCAATAATGGAACCAAGAGAATTGTTAGATGCTTTAGAGGTTGCAGTTAGGCTAAAGGATACAACAAGGCATTGCTATACTGAAAAGGGCCGCCATGAAAGTGTGGCAGAGCACACATGGATGATGACTTTGATTGCGTTTATGATAAAGGACGAATTCCCTGAAGCAGATATGAATAAGGTCATCCAAATGTGTATCATCCATGATTTGGGAGAATGTTTTACTGGGGATATTCCTACCTTTGCGAAGAATCAGCAGCATGAGGATATCGAGTTAAATCTTCTTTCTGAGTGGGTGGATTCTCTCCCTGAAAAGAAGGCCGAGGAGATGCGAGCACTCTATCAGGAGATGGAGGAGAGGAAAACTCTTGAGGCCAAAATATATAAGGCCATAGATAGTCAAGAGGCTTTAATTCAGCATAATTTCTCGGACCTATCTACATGGACCGAGCATGAAAAATCTTTTAATTTAACATATGCAGACGACAGAGTTGGGTTCTCAGATTTCATGACAGGATTGAGAGAGGAAATCCGTAGAGACACAATTCAAAAACTGCTGGAGGCGGATGATAAAGCTGCAAAAGGCCAACTATAAAAGGCCGGAGGCAGAAAAACTATAGAGGACACCGTCGATTATCTGCCGGATAGCCGAGAATATGTTTTGGGCAGGAGCGCGGGGCAGATAAAACGTGATAGTCAAGGAGAATTATCTGCCGGAGGCGGATGATAAAGCCGCAAAAGGCCAGTTGTAAAATGCCGGAGGCAGAAAAACTATAGAGGACACTGTCGATTATCTGCCGGAGGCAGCCGAGAATTAGTATTAGGCCGAGAACAGAGTAAATAATAATTTGTCATAAGGGCTTATAGTTTTTGCTATAAGCCCTATTTATAACTAGAAATAACATACTACTATTTTCCAAAACCCGTGGCATAGTTTACAATCTAAAACATAGTAACCTAGTGGGTAGGTGACACGCAAAAATAATCTCAAACTGGTATACGAGAAGGGGCAAGGAAGCCCTGGGCAATTATGACTTTGAAAAACTGATCAAATCAAATGATAGGGATGCCACAGCAGAACTGATGGCCAGCCTAAATGGATATTCTATAACAAACATACATTGAGGAGCTGCTAAAATACCAAGAGTGATAAGTCAGGCTTATCACAGATAATAACTTTTATTTGTTTTTCAAATAAGAAATATAGTGATAATATATGTTCAATCAAAGAGATAACGTAATCACATAAAAGACAAAAGGGAGGATAAAGACATGAGCGATATTAAACAGAGCGCATCAGAATTAATCGGAAAGACACCTATATTACAGTTAAACGGATATTCAAAAAAGAAGGGCATAGTAGATGCAACTGTTCTTGCAAAGTTAGAGTATCTCAATCCAGCAGGATCTGTTAAGGACCGTGTAGCACTGGCAATGATCGAGGACGCTGAGGAGCAGGGAATCCTCAAGCCAGGAGCAACAATTATCGAGCCAACCAGTGGTAACACAGGAATCGGACTTGCATCTGTTGCAGCAGCAAAGGGATACAGAGCAATCCTTACACTGCCTGATACAATGAGTGTTGAGAGACGTACACTTTTAAAGGCATATGGCGCAGAACTGGTACTTACAGAAGGCGCTAAGGGAATGAAGGGTGCCATTGCAAAGGCAGAGGAACTCAAAAATGAAATAGACGGTGCTGTTATCTTAGGCCAGTTTGTTAACCCAGCAAATCCAAAGGCTCATAGACAGACCACAGGTCCTGAGATTTGGGAGCAGACAGATGGCAAGGTAGACATCTTTGTAGCCGGCGTTGGTACAGGGGGAACAATCACTGGCATTGGGGAATATCTCAAGTCAAAGAATCCTAATGTAAAGATTGTTGCTGTTGAGCCAGCCACATCTGCAGTGCTTTCTACAGGCCAGGCAGGCCCTCACAAGATTCAGGGTATTGGTGCAGGATTTATTCCTGATGTTCTCAATACATCTGTTTATGATGAAATCATCCCTATTGAGAATGAGGATGCATTTACAGAGGGCAGAGATTTTGCCAGCGCAGAGGGAGTCCTGGTTGGTATTTCATCAGGGGCTGCTTTAAAGGCAGCAGAGATTCTTGCAAAGCGTCCAGAAAACAAGGGTAAGGTAATTGTTGCCCTGTTGCCAGATTCAGGAGACAGGTATTTATCTACACCACTTTTCAACGACTAGGAGTGTCTTCCACAAAACAATAAAAATTTGAATTCACCAAAAAGACCAGAGGTTTTATGAAAAATAGCAGGTATCATCGGCTTGCTAGACTATTGTAAGACCTCTGTTTTTTTGTTATAAAAATCGCTCTTTTAACAGAAAACCCTTAATTAAGTGATATAATAATTCAAATAAAAAATATATCTAAAATCTCAGTAGTATTCAGGTTATTCATTTAGGATTGTATTCAGTTAAAAATTAGAAGGCGGGCAGAGTATGAAGATTACAGTTTTAGTGGAAAACACGGCGATTAATGACAACTTTGAAGCCGAGCATGGATTGAGTCTGTTTATACAGCACCATGATAGAAAGATTTTGCTTGATGCAGGAAGCACTGATTTGTTTGCTAAAAATGCCCAAAAACTTGGCATCGATTTGGACCAGGTAGATTATGCAGTACTTTCCCATGGCCACTATGATCATTCAGGGGGATTTGAAAAGTTTTTTGAGATTAACAAGCATGCAAAATGCTATGCTCATATGGGGATGGATGGAGAATTTTATTCCTCAAAGGGCGGTATGCACTATATAGGTGTGCCAGAAAATGTCCTGCGCATGGAGGGCCGATTCAAGATGGCCAGGGGTCTTACCCCTATTGATGATGGTGTTTATCTCTTGCCACATTCCACCCCAGACTTGACTGCTATTGCTGAAAAAGCAGGCTTGTATCGCAAGGTAAATGGAGAATTCATCCTGGATGATTTTTCTCATGAGCAAAGTCTTGTAATTGAAACCAGCCAGGGGCTAGTGGTTTTTAATTCTTGTTCCCACAGTGGAGCCGGGGCTATTATCGACGAGGCAAAAAGGGCTTTTGGCAAAAATGTTTATGCCTATTTTGGTGGCCTCCATATGAAGGGCAGAAAGAATGGCATTGATACCTGCACATTCTCATCTGACCAGTTAGATGAGTTGGCTGACAAAATTAAGGCAGAGAATGTAATGCATGTTTTTACAGGACATTGCACTGGCCTGCCAGGCCTGGCAGAATTAGAAAAGAGGTTGCCAGGAATTGTTGAGCCTCTAGCTACTGGAAAGATTATTGAAATATAAAACAAGAGGAAATATAAATGAAGATTTGGACAATACAGCCATTCTCCATGTTTGAGGAATTAAATGAAAAGGGACTGGTGGCCTGCGACCCGGACAGGTCCTTTAATTTAAAAAAATCAGATTCTTTAAAGCCCTATTATGGCTGGCTCATAGACCAGATGGAGTCCAGGATAGGACCTAGACCGGAGGGAGTTTCTTATCCGATTTGGGCCTGGCATACATGGAAGGGAGAAAGGGTATGCCCTGATCCTAACAGTTCTGCGTTTTTAAAGCGGAATGAGAAAAAAGTTCTCTTGACCTTGGATATATCCCAGGACAGATTTGTGCTGACAGATTTTGACCTTTGGCAGATTGTTATGATGAACGGAATGATAATTGACCCTAGTCTCTCCGAGGAGGATGGGGAAAAAGAATTAGACAGACTGGACACCCTAGAGCCTGCCCAATATGCCAAGGAACTAAAAGAATCCTGGACCCATGTATTTGACATAAGCAGGGCCCAATATGTCCAGGCAACATTCTGGCAGATCAAAAAGGATGATGTGTTGGAATATCAGATTCTTGAAACATAAAATCTTTAATTATTTTCTTGCAACTTTTTTCTATATTCCCCAGGTGTGGTGTGGAATTCCTCGTAAAACATTGAGCGAAAGAGTTTGTAGTTGGTGAAACCATGGATTTCCAGCAGGTCTTTTAGGGGGATGTTAGTCTCCGATAGGTCTTTATAAATGTGGGATATTCTCAGCTCGTTTAGGTACTTGCTGTAGGATATGCCCATATTTTTTTTGAAAAAATGACAAAAGTACTCTTTCTGAAAGCAGGCAACGGAGGCAATCTCCTCTAAGGAGATTTGCTTGTTATAGTTTTTTTCCAGGTAGTCTAAGACCTGGGTGATTCTCTTAAAGGTCTTTTCTTCTTTTTTGCCCTCGGCAGCAGGCATCTGGCGGGCGAAGTTCTTGTGCATTACATAGAGAAACTCAAAAACCAGGCTGTTAAATTTTAGGATGCCCATATCAGGATTGGTCTCGAATACCTTTTTCATTTTCTTGGTAATCTTTTTTAATTCCTCCTGCTTTCTCATCTCCTCTGGGTCTCCAGAATGGCAGTCAAAGGAAAAGCGTAGGCTATCGATATCCGGTATGTATCGCTTTAAAAGAGGGTATGGGAATTGGATAAGGACTGCATAATTTCCATGCAAAGATTTTGTGGAGTGGGCCACTGCAGAATCCACTAGAAAGATGTCATCTTTAACTAATGTAGTGGTCTTTCCATCGATAGCAATATTAACCTGTCCATCCATTATGTACATGACCTCTATGGCTGAGTGCCAGTGGGTAGATACATAGCTTCTTTCATCGTCAAATACCCAAAAAAATATGTCTAATCCGTCAGTTATTCGGTCATTTTCATGATACGTACCGGTGGTTATGCTCTCTATTTCTTCCATGACAATATTCCCTCCAATTTCTATTCTTAAATTATAAGGCCAGTAAATCTTATTGTAAATAATAAAAAAAGACAATATTGACCTATTACAAGACAAGATAAACTCTGTGAGTATCTCTTTTAGGATGTTAGGATTAATTCATCAAATGTTTTGGGAGGGTAATTAATGGGTTTATACTTTAAAGAATTTCGTAAACAGTTGCCACTTCAGGCTATGGTTTTGCCGGGCATTATATTTATGTTGATTTTTTCTTACTATCCGATTTATGGACTGAGTATAGCATTCAAATATTACACAGTGGTGGACACAATCGAAACTGCACCTTGGGTTGGAATGCAGAATTTCAAGATTATTTTACAGGATAAGTATTTTTGGGAATCAGTGGTAAACACTTTGGGCATTAGCTTTTTAAAACTTTTATTTGGATTTACCACACCAATCATTCTCTCCATCATGATTTATGAATTAAACGAGGGAATGTTTAAGAGAATAGCCCAGACAATTTCCTACCTGCCACATTTCCTCTCTTGGATAATATTGGGGGGAATGCTTATCAACTGGCTTTCGACAACAGGAATGGTTAATCAGGTTTTGATGTTTTTTGGCCATGGGGCAAAGCCAACCAACTTTCTTTTAGACGCAGACAAGTATTGGTGGATAGCTGCTCTTTCAGATACCTGGAAAGAGGCGGGCTGGGGCACTGTCCTTTACCTGGCTACCATGGCTGGAATTGATCCTACCTACTACGAGGCGGCAAGAATTGATGGAGCAGGCAGATTTAGACAGATTATGTCAATCACCCTGCCTATGATGAGAAATATTATCAGTATTAATTTTATCCTGACAGTTTCAAGTTTGCTTAAGTCAAATCTGGACCAGACATTGGTTTTAATGAATTCTCAAAATCAGCCAAAGGCTGAGGTTATAGATTCATATGTATATAGAATGGGTCTTGTCCAGGGTGATTTCTCATATGCCACAGCAGCTGGACTAGGAGTATCTATTGTTTCAGTCATCTTACTGGTTATAACAAACAGGATGACATCTCGACTAAACGAAGAGTCAGTGCTGTAGATTGGGAGGTTGCAATGAAAAGGAAAAAACTAACATCAGGTAGGATTTTTGATATTACAAACGTGATTCTTGTAAGCCTGCTGACACTAATAATCATTATTCCAATTTTAAATGTGGTGGCCCAGTCTTTTGCCGATGCAAAATCTTTGGCGGAGGGAAATTTTATTTTCTTTCCTAAAGGGGTAACCCTGGATAATTACAAGGCTGTTTTTAAGGATACATCCATTTGGAAGGCCTTTTTGATATCAGTGGCAAAAACAGTCTTTGGAGTGGTCACCCACGTATTCTTTTGCTCCATGGTGGCTTATGGCCTTAGCAAAAGGGATTTGAAATTGAGAAATATCTACACAGTGATGGGAGTCATTACCCTCTTTTTCTCAGGAGGTATGATTCCAACTTACTTGCTGATGAAAAAACTAGGATTGCTAAATAACTTTTTGGTATATATACTGCCTCAATTGTTTTCATATTACGACGTGGTAATTTTGATGAACTTTTTTAGGCAGGTACCAGTTTCCCTGGAGGAGGCAGCCAAGATAGATGGGGCGGGAGCATGGAGAGTATTTCTCACAATCATCATGCCTTTATCAAAGCCAGCCCTGGCAACAATTGCCCTTTTCAACGGCGTGTTCCAATGGAATGATTTTATGACTGCAAAACTTTACATCACAAACCGCGATCTCTATCCGGTGCAGATGAAACTGTACGAAATAATCGTGCAACAGATGGCGGCAGCAAACAACACCTTTGGTTCTGTGGTTTTATCTACCACATCAAAGGGAATACAGCTAGCAACTATAGTGGTAACAACAGTGCCAATCATCATCATATACCCACTACTACAAAAACATTTTGTGTCGGGTATGATGCTTGGGGCTGTCAAAGAATAAAAAAAGAGGGGTAAAAAAGATGAAAAAAATGTTTTTACAAAAGGTGGCCAGCCTGGGACTTGTATCCCTGATGGCGGCAGGTCTTGTGACCGGATGTGGAAATTCTAGCGCCGGTGCAGACCAGACAAAGGCACAGACAGCAGAGGAGTTGGGTTTTACTCCGGATGCCTCAGTTCCATCATGGACAGTGGACAAGAGAGAGGACACAACAAAACTCACATGGTATGTAAATGCAGACTGGTGGAACACAGGATGGGGTGACGATGTTGTTACTAAAAAAATCAAAGAGGATATGAATATCGATATCGAATTTATTGTAGGTGATGACACTACACTTAACACCTGTTTCGCAGGTGGAGATATGCCAGACCTCATCACTATCTTTGATTCATCATCAGCAGTAGCCCAAAAAGCAAATACATGGGCTTATCCACTTGATGAATTGGCGGATGCCTATGATCCATATTTTTATTCAGTTGCATCACCTGAGAGCATGGCATGGTTTACACTTTCTGATGGCAAGACTTATGGATATCCAGATTACTCAAATACAGCAGAGGATTATGAGAGCGGAGATATTTTCGCAAAGAGTGCTTTTGTAATCAGATCTGATATATACGAGGCTCTTGGCCAGCCAAAGATGCAGACACAGGAGGAATTCCTTGATGTATTAAATCAGATTAAGGATCAATATCCTGATGTAATCCCATTCGGTTTCAACAACTTTGAGACTGATGGCACCAGCTCATTAGGAGACGTTCTCCAGGATTTCCTTGGAGTACCACTGGAGAATTCCGATGGTTCATTCTATGACAGAAACCTTGATGAGGATTATCTCTCATGGCTTAGGACACTTAATCAGGCATACCAGAATGGATGCATCTCAGATGATAGTTTTACAGATGACAACACAATGTGGCAGGAAAAGATTAGTATTGGTAAATACGGTGTAATTCTCATGGATGGCACACCACAGCAGTCTGGTTTCCTTACCACATACACAAATGATTCAGGCAATTCATACATTGCTGTTGACGGACCTAAGAGTACTGTAGGCAACGCTCCTACACTTAACCAGTCAGGTATTAGCGGATGGATGATTTCATACATCACAAAAGAGTGCTCTGACCCAGCAAAAGCTATCGAGCTCTTTTCATATCTTCTTTCTGATGAGGGACAGATTCTAACTACCTATGGTATTGAAGGGGAGACATACACAGTATTAGAGGATGGCAGCTATGCCCTCACTCAGGAGATGAAGGACCTGCAGGTTTCTGACAATGACAGATTCAAGAAGGAAATCAGACTGGGAGAATTTATCTTCTTCGGTCACGATAGATATAAGGCACTTAGCAACGATTCATACCCAGATTCAATCAAGCAGATGCAGGCATGGGGAGAGGGAAAACTTTATCCTCACTTTATCCTGGAGAATACAGACCCAGATGATGGCACAGTTGAGGCTAGATCCTACAGCGCTATAAAGACAAACTGGTCTACAACTCTTGTTTCTCTCATACGCTCTGCAAACTCTGAGGAATTTGACACAGTCCTTGAGACATACAAGACATTTTTGGCAGACAACAACTGGGATGCAATCAAAGAAGTTAAGTCTGAAAAGATGCAGGCTAACAAGGCTAAATTAAGCGAAGCAAATTAAAGACAGAAAGGGAATACCATGAAGTATTTTGTGACAGATGGCAAAGAGGCCATGAAAGAAATGGAGGTAAAGTCAAGAAAGGAAAGCGGCGGCGAGATGAAGCAAATCCGCATCTATCCTGAAGTGACCTATCAGTCTCTTATTGGAATTGGCGGAGCCTTGACAGAGGCTAGTGCTTACACCTACAGCTGCATGAGTGACGAGAAAAAAAGAGAACTAATTGACCTTTATTTCTCAAAGGAGAACAGTGGATATTCCATGTGCCGCCTCCACATCCAAAGCTGCGATTTTGCCCTGGGAAATTACGCCTATGTCAGTGATGAAAATGACAAAAATTTAGAGGGCTTTAACATCAGCAGAGACAAAAAATATATCCTTCCTTTTATTAAAGATGTGTTGGCTGTAAACCCTGATATGGAATTTTTGGCTTCTCCTTGGAGCCCTGCCCCTTTCATGAAAACTAATGGTGAGATGAATCACGGGGGAAAACTAAAGGATGAATTTGCTCAGATGTGGGCAGACACCATAGTAAAATTCCTTTTGGAATATAGAAAGGAAGGGGTGGTGATTAAGAGACTCACTGTACAAAATGAGCCTGCAGCCACCCAGACCTGGGATTCATGCATATATTCTGGCAAGGAGGAGGCCCTCTTTGCCAGAGATTTCCTAAAACCTGCCCTGGTAAAAGCAGGACTTACCGATGTAAAAATCTCCGTATGGGACCACAACAAGGAAAAAATATTGGAGAGGGCTGAGGAAAGTCTATCAGTAGATGGGGCAAATGATGTTATTGATGGAGTAGCCTTTCACTGGTACACAGGAGACCATTTTGAAATTCTGTCTGAGACTATCAAAAGATTTCCAGACAAGGAATTTATCTTTACAGAAGGCTGTGTTGAATATTCAAGATTCTCCCAGAATGCAGACCTTTCACATGCTCAGATGTATGCTCATGATATGATTGGCGACCTAAAAGCGGGAGCAAATGCATTTTTGGATTGGAATGTAATCCTAGATGCAAAGGGTGGACCAAACCATGTAGGCAACTATTGTGGGGCCCCTCTTATGTGTGATACTGATGAGGATAGGATTGATATCAAACCTTCCTACTATTACATTAGACATTTCAGTCACTTTATCCGTCCAGGTGCCAAGAGATTTTTGACATCTAGTTATAATAGAAAACTTGAGACTGTTGGTTTTTCAAATCCAGATGGAAGCAAGGTGGTAATAGTTTTAAATGAGTCAGATGAGGACTTGCCATTTACCCTCTGTGACCAGGACACCCAGGCAGACTTTATGATGAAGGCAAACTCGATTATTACAATACTTATGTAAATGAAAAGGAACCCTTAAGAAGGGTTCCTTTTTTAGTGTCAAAGTTTTTTCACCTTTGAGGAGTATACTTTTAAATACTTTAGTTAGCATTTGAAGGAGTAAGAAAAATATGTCTAAGATGGCACAGCTTGGGGGAATGACAGTAGCGCAAATATGGATGGAAGGATGGGCGACAGCCATTGTTGTTGTTATGCTCATTATTACCCATTTTATAATGAGGACCAGCGACAAGAAAAAACCATATTTTATGATGATGAATATATTTGCCATAATCCTTTTTGTGGCAGATATATTAGGAATACTCTACAAGGGACAGATGATTCGTCAGGCCTACTATGCAGTTAGGATAACCAACTTTGTAATCTTTACCATGAGTATTCTTTTGGAGTGGACTCTGGCCAAGGTACTGCATATTAATATGATTCAGAATGGATATAAGGGGAAAGCCAGGGGCTTTTGGCTCATTCAAATTATCATTGCCATTTCTGTAATTCTCCTGATTGTAAATATTTTTACGGGACAAATATATTATTTCAATGTAAACAATCTCTTTAAACAGGGGCCTTATTACGTCCCTTATATATACTTATATCTAATACCTCTTTTGTTAAATCAGGTTCTTATAATAACTCAGAGAAAATACCTGTCTAGAAAGGAACTCATTTCTTATTCCTCATTTTTTCTTTTGCCCCTTGTAACAACTGTTTTATCAACTCTTGTTAATGGCATGTATATGATAAATATGTCTATTTTTACCTCACTGTTAATCATGGTATTCCTCATGGCAATGAATGATGCAGAGAGAATTACCAATATGCAGGAGGGAATCATTCTAGACTTTGCCAACATGGTGGAGGTGAGAGATGAAAGGTCTGGTGAGCACATTAAAAGGACTGCTGTCTATGTGGAGGAGATAGCAAAGGAACTCCATAGACAAAGGAAATATCCCCGTGTCATTACCAGGAGCGCTATACAAAGGATGACAAAGGCATCTCCCCTTCATGACATTGGAAAAATTGCCATTTCAGATTCCATTTTAAATAAGACAAGCCCTCTGACCCCGGAGGAGAGTGATATCCTTAAAACTCATACCACAGAGGGAATGAAACTTTTGTCCAAAACCCTTATGTCTGTTGGAGAAAACTCCTATATGACGGATGCCATTGATATGGCTTGGTCTCATCATGAATGGTGGGATGGAACTGGTTATCCACAGGGGTTAAAAGGGGAGGAGATACCTGTCTCTGCCAGAATTATGGCGGTGGCAGATTGTTTTGACGAACTATTATCAAAGCACACTTACAAGTCGGCCCGAACTTTTGATGAGGCAATAGAAACTATAAAGCAGGAGTCTGGCACACATTTTGACCCTCTTGTTGCAGGTGCATTTTTAAATATCGCTGGCAAATTTAAACAGAATGTATAAAGGGCGTAACTATGACAGTTGAAGAACTAATCATTCACTATAACGAGATAGTTGGTAGTGCATTCAGAGAGTTTGGAAAATATAATGAATTGCTAAACAGGCAGGCCTCTTTTGAAGAATGGAAGGGGATGCTTGTAGGAAAAACTGAGCACAATCGCCAGCTTTATATTAAATATAATGATGCTGTTGAGAATCTTAAAAACAGGATATCTCAAGGGCTTACTGATGATGGAATGGAAGCCCTTTACGACTATGTCATCAGCATATGTGACGAAAGAGAATACCAAGACCCACCGGTATATCTTTTCATTCTCAAGGTTCTCATAGATTATTATGAGAGAGAACACAACTATGGGAAATTGGCTAGGCTCTATAGCTATTACCTGCGCGCCTTTGATCAGCATTATGCCCAAAGCGATGCAGCCAAGGTGGAGGAAGCCATGGAGATGGGCAAGGCTGCCATCAGGATGGGAATCAAACACGTTGATGTTTTAAAGAAGGAGGCCGAGAGGACAAAAAACGAGGAAATCCTTTTAAACATCATCATTATAGGTATACATTTAATCACAAATCACAGCAAGGACTGCCCATCCATAATGGCTGAGTTGGAGTGGGGCTACGAGAATATTCAAAAATATTATTCATATATAAAGAACGAAAAAATACTAGAAGAATCTGATTCTCTAAAGATTCAGATGGATAGACTAAACAGACAAATCTTAACTGTTTTCTATCAGATTCTCACATTGCACCCAGATGAAATGGGCCGGTTTTTTGATTTTCTAGACAAGAAAAAAATCATTTCCAATGATGAGTATGTAAACCTCTTGTTTTTGATTGAGAAGGAATTCTATCTCAAGCCAAGAGGGGATGAGTTTGTCCTTTTTGATTTACAAAAATTATTGTACAAGTATGTCTTGGATATTACTGCTGGAGAATTGCCAGACATTGAAAGACTAAGGGACGACTATGACAAATTAAATGACCTGATTCACATAGTTATGACCATGACTTTTGCGTCGGATTTGGAACCGGATGCAAAAAGAAACATTATCCAAACTGCGGCTAAAAGTATAATTGATTGTTACCTAAAATGTCCTCCAGACCATTTGGAACTCATTGGGGATGTGGACAAAGTGGTAAAGGCTATATTCGCATACAATATCCCACTTGCAAAAACCATGGAGGAGAAGGAAGGAATAGTATTAGACTATGCCCTAAAAAGGCACCCATCGGTCTATGTTCATAGCCTGATGGTGCAAGAAATAGCTGTCCTAATTACAGAGGCCCTCTTTGAAAACAGGCCAGATCTTTTAATCCCTTTAAAGGAACTGAGGCTGAGTCCATCTGAGCAAATGCCTCCTGGGAGAAAGGACAAGAATTTCCGCAAAGATTTAATTAACTATATAAGTAAAGCAGCCCTTTTCCACGACTTGGGCAAGTGTGTTATTGGCCAGGTGGTAAATATGCAAATGAGACCTTTGTCATCGGATGAGGTAAGAATTGTTAGGAAACATCCTCAAAAGGGCATGGAATTGATACAGAATGACAAGGATTTTGATATATATAGGGACATAATATTAGGTCATCACAAATTTTATGATGGTCAGGGTGGATACCCTGCTACTTTTGACAACCTATCCTCTCCATATAAAATCTGCATTGACATTATTTCCATAGCAGACACTATTGATGCGGCCACAGATTATCTGGGCAGAAATTATGCTGTTGGAAAAAATTTCGATCAGGTTTTGGAGGAATTAATAGAAGAATCTGGCACTAGGTATAACGGAGTAATAGTGTCATCAATTGCTAAAAATGTGGATTTGAGAAAGCAATTGCAGATTCTCACCGGTCAGGGCAGGTTTGAAACCTATTATGGGGCCTATCATATAATTCAAAAGGAGGCCAAGGAGAGACGGGGAAAGGACAAAATTGCAATCACCGTCAGAGAAAAAGTCTATTTTTCAGTAGTGGCTATTATGGTTATTGGGGCTCTCTTTGTGGGATTCTTTTACAAATATACCACAGAGGAGTTGAGCAGGAGCGCTATGGAGATAAATGAAAATTCTATCTCCGATTCCACTGCCATTGTAGACACACAGGGAAATATAATTGTCTACACCAAGTCATCTATTGCAAGCATTAAATATAAAAATATATTGGATGAGTATGCCGACGTGGAGTTTATAGAGGGAACAGACGAGGGACTCAGGGACTTTTTGGAGAATTGCTATGGTCGAGAAAAGTATGTCCTAAAATATAGGGACGGGGCTGGTACTGGAATAATCACTGTGTCCAAGATTGTAGGTCACGATTGGTTTTTGGTACAGATATTCCCTGCAGAAATGACAGGGCAGGTGATAGAGAGCCTCAGTTGGTACAGTACCTTTAGCAGTTTTGTAGTCTTTGCAGTATTCTTTATTGCCTTTGCCATCGCTGGGGTTGCTTTTATTAGAAATAGAAACAAGCTGAGGAGGCAGGTCAGGGAGGCCTCTGAGGAGGAGCAGAGACTGATTACGGCCTTAAAGGAGGCTAACAATAGGGCTATAGATGCAGCGTCAGAGGCAAATGCTGCCAACAGGGCAAAGAGTGATTTCCTAGCAAAAATGAGCCACGAACTCCGCACCCCTATGAATGCGGTCATAGGTATGACTGATGTAATGCTGAGGGAAGAGCGCAATAGGGAAGACCAGCGCTATCTGATGAATATCAAGAGTTCTGGCACAGCCTTGCTGCAGATAATCAACGACATCTTAGATCTTTCCAAAATTGAGTCTGGAAAGATGGATATTATCAATCAGGAATATGACATTCTATCTGTCCTAGAAGACCTTTCCATGATGTTCTACAGCAGGATTGATAAGAAACCAATAGAACTATTATATGATGTGGACAGGGATATCCCAAAGACTTTGATTGGTGACCAGGCTAGGGTCCGTCAGATTCTCATAAACATTGTAAACAATGCAATCAAATTTACAGAGAAGGGATATATAAAACTCTCTGTATTTACCAAGGAAGCAGAGGAAGAGGATGAGATTATCCTGTGCTTTTCTATAAAGGATACTGGCATTGGAATCAAGCCTGAGGACAAGGATAAACTATTTGGCTCCTTTACCCGGGTAGACCAAAAGAAAAACGCTGGTGTTGAGGGAACAGGCCTGGGCCTTTCCATCACCAAAAACCTGGTAGAGTTGATGAATGGCAAAATCTCAGTAGAGAGTGTCTATGGCCAGGGGTCAGAGTTTATCGTAGAGATTATTCAGATGGTAAATGACAAGGAGGCAGGAGCCAGTATTGATGATGCAAAGACAGTTGATAGTCCACTTGTACTTTGCCTTTCTGCGGATGAGTACATGGGACCTCTTATGGAAAAACTAGCCACCGGCTATGGATTCTCATTCCAGGATAAGGACACAGGACTTTGCCCTGCCTATATATTTGCTGACCTAGAAAGCTATAGGTCAAAGGTGGATATGATAAAGGCCTATCAAGACAAGGGTGCAAAAGTCTTTGTGCCTAGGAATCCATTTGATGATGATGGGGACAAACTGGGAGATATCACCCTATTCAAACCTGTATTTACCAAGAATTTTTGCGATTGCATAAATGGACATGAAAGGGATGAGGAGGAAGATAATTCTATCATAGAATTTACAGCTCCAAATGCAAACATCCTACTGGCAGAAGATATAGATATGAATGTCCAGGTTGCCAGGGCCCTCTTTGCGCCGCTAGGATTTGCCATGGATGTGGCAAGCAATGGAAAAGAGGCAGTGGAGATGGTGGAGAAAAAGGATTATGACCTAGTCCTTATGGACCACATGATGCCTATTATGGATGGTATAGAGGCAACTGAATCTATCAGAAAACTGGGCGGGGAAAAATACAAGAATTTGCCAATCATTGCCCTCTCTGCCAATGTGATCGATTCTATCGTGGCAAGATTTTATGAGGCTGGCATGAATGATGTGGCCCACAAGCCTATCGATATGGAGGAGATAACAAAGATTCTGGTCAAATGGCTGCCAGAGGACGAGATAGTCCTGGGACCAAAGGATGTCCGCAGTGATTTTTTGGTTACAACACAATCTGCAAAGAAACCGGACCGGGATATGGTGACTAAAACCATAGACAGGCTGGAGAATTTCCCGGAGGGTCTGGACTATGAACTGGCTATGAAAAATTCCTACACAAAGGATATCCTCCTGCAGAATTTGCGGAACTATTACCTTATGATAGACACAAAGGCATCCAGGATGGAGGATTGCCTCAAAGATGACCTGATTAAAGATTACACCATCGAAGTCCACGCCATGAAAAATTCATCCAGGTATATAGGGGCTGCTATGTTGGGCAATTGGTTTGAGAAAATGGAGAAGGCAGGAAATGATTTAGACATAGGATTGATTAAAGAAGAGACGCCGGCTCTCATGGCAAAATTTAGGTCTATGAAGGAGGTCCTTTCAGATTTCAAACCAGACGAATCGGCCTTGCTTTCTATTGATAATGAAGAATTGGTAGACATGCTTTCAGTAATGATTGAGGCTGTGGATAGTTTTGATATGGACATGGTGGATTCTGTCATGAAAGAACTGAAAAAGTATGCTATGCCAGAAGGATGCAGGCAGATTATGGAAAAACTGATAGTGGATGTGGCTGATGTAAAGATGGATCTGATAAAAACTGATGCCAAGGCTATTCTTGATGTGATTGGATAATTACTTGTGTTATACTAAAAGAAAGCAGGGGAGGCAGCAGGGGATGATTTTACTTGTGACAGATAAAATGGGGTTTCTGTTCAAATCTTTGGCAGACCATCTAAAGGAGAGAGAGGAGGATGTGCAAATCACATCCCTTAATCCTATGGACTTAATTTCTGCAGATGATGCCGATGCGCTAGTACTGTTTACAGACCCAGACATAGGAGCCAAAGAAAAGGAATTGTATCACCTTAAGGATTTCATTATGGAAAAGGGCTATGATTTTTTTATTATAGGCCAGGACGATGAAATTACTGATGTCTACAAGTTTGTCCCGGAAATCCTAGTGACTAGGGTTTTCAAGAGACCATTTAACACCTCAGAGGCTGTGACGGCTATTATTGCAGGGGCCTCCACCAGCAAGGAGGAAAAGCGAGAGCGGATTCTTGTAGTAGATGACTCTGGTGTTATGTTGAGAGATATCAAGGGGTGGCTTGGAGAAAAATACAGGGTGGACTTTGCTGACAGTGGTCTAAAGGCAATCCAATATCTGGCCAGCAATAGACCGGACCTAATATTGCTAGACTATGAGATGCCTATTATGGATGGCCGCCAGGTTTTGGAGTTGATTCGTAGCAACGAAGAATACACAGACATTCCGGTTATTTTTCTGACTAGCAAAAATGACAAGGAAAGTATAGAAAATGTTATCAGTCTCAAGCCAGATGGCTATATTCTCAAAAGTGCTGGGGCTGACAGAATCATCTCAGAGGTAGACAAATTTTTTGCAAAACTAAAAGCAAATAGACTAGAAGGAAATTTCTTCTAAATAAAAAGGCGCATCCTTGGATGCGCCCTTGTTTTTATTCTTCGCTTGTTTCAGCGGTTTCTTCAGTTTCTGTTTCGGTAGTTGCAGAAGCATGTGGTACAAACAGTGTAGCAACCACAGTATCAAGAGAAGTCTGAAGAGAAATCTTTTTGTTGCTGGCGATTGACAGGTCAGAAACTTTTATTTCATCTCCAGGCTGCATTGTGCTGACATCATATTCAACCTTGTCTACCATATCTTTAGGCAATGCAGTGTAACTGATCTCGCTAAGACTTTGATCTAATACACCAGCCTTAATTTTATCCTTGTTTGTGAGAATAATTTCTGCGGTGGTACGTGATTTCTCAGTGCTTACCAAAGCCTGGAAATCAATTTCTAGTGTCTGTCTCTTGATTGCGTCATAGCCAATTTCTTTGATGAGAACATCATACTTTTTGCCTTCCAAATCAAGATTAATCTGTGATCCCTTTACACAACCTTTCAGGGCCTTTTCTGCTTCCTGGCGGTCAAATTTTAACATAATGCTGCCGTCGATTTTTTTGCCGAACAGGTTTCCAGTAATGAAGCCTTCACGTCTGAGTCTCTTTGGTTTTTCGTCCTTGGTTCTCTTTTGTACCTTTAAAGTATTCATTTGTCTTTTCCTCCAATTCTACAAATGAGAACACTCACTCGTGTTCTAAAAAAAGTTATGGGATAAACCCGACTACCCTTCCTTTATAGCTCTCTTGAGAGGAAAATTCAATGAATTGACAGAAAACTTTATAAACATTTTATATTTCACAGATTTCTGATAATTGGGTACAAAATTAAGTGATAAAACTAATTACAGTTTAATCCTGCTGATAATATTAGAGGCCAAAACTCCTTTTATCCCCAATTCTTTTGCGGCAAGACTGCCTGCCTTGCCATGGATGTAGGCAGCGGCGCAGGCACAATCTGTGGTTTCTAAACCTTGGGCCATAAGGCTGGCGGTTATACCAGCTAATACATCCCCAGAGCCTGCAGTGGCCAGGGCTTGGTTGCCGCTAGTGCAGTAGAATACCCCTGCCCTTGAAGCAATCAGGCTGGTGTGGTTTTTTAAAAGAAGAGTGCATGGATATCTGTCTACAAATTCCTTTGCAGTTTCTTCCATAGAATAATTAATATCTGAGGCAGCCTTGCCACAGAGCCTTTCCATCTCCTTTAGATGAGGAGTAAGAATAAGAGGAAAATCCTTTCCATGTCTTTCTAAGAGAGATAAATCCTCTGACA
The DNA here is from genome assembly GCA_024684955.1 of Pseudobutyrivibrio sp. GTDB lineage: Bacteria > Bacillota > Clostridia > Lachnospirales > Lachnospiraceae > Pseudobutyrivibrio. The sequence continues at coordinate 40,732 of JAIKWH010000023.1, read as the reverse complement.
AAATATTGATTCCATCTGCATCAATGACAAGAGGGCAGGTGGCACTAGATAGGGTGGCTTGTAATATTTCCCTGGATACATGGTCACTGCCTAGGCCTGGCCCTATTAGGACTACATCAGCCCAGTCTAGCAGAAAAGTTAATTGGTCTTTATCGAAGGATTCATAGCCTGTGTACATTGCCTCAGGCAAAGATAGGCGAAGAGAATCCAAATTAACAGTGTGGGTATAGACTTTTACCATGCCAGCCCCTGATACCATGGCGGCTTTGGCAGACAGATAGCAGGCTCCGTATATACCCTTTGAGCCGGCTATGACAAGTACTTTGCCGTTTGATCCCTTGTTGGAGGTCAGTGACCGCTGTGGTATTTTTTCCAAGATGCTATCATCTAATAATTTGGCGCAATCACTGTCATCATCCAAATATATACCGGCATCTGATAGGAATACATTGCCACAGGCTTCCTTACATTCTCCCAGCACCAGGCCCTTTTTCATATAGGAGAAAGTGACTGTATCATCAGCCTGTACCCCGGCCTGACCTAGGCATTTGCCATTGTCTGAGGAGTATCCTGATGGTATATCCAGGGACAGGACCCGGATATCAGACTTGTTTAAATAATTGGCAGCCTCAAGGAATTCTCCAGTCAGACCCCTTGATAGACCGATGCCAAACATGGCATCCACCAGCAGGTCTGTGTGGTAGAAAAAGGCTGGATTAAATCCATAGGTGATATTTATGTCATAACTTTTTGCAATTTGTATTTCATCTTTTAGACCCTGGGAAAATTTGTCCTCATCTCCAATGACCTGGATATTGATATCATATCCCCTCAAAAAGAGGATACGTCCCAGAGCCACTCCGTCTCCCCCGTTGTTGCCAGGTCCGCAGAGAATTGATAACTTGTCTGCCTCAGGATATTTCTCCCTGATATAATCAGCGGCAGTGCAGGCTGCCCGCTCCATTAATAGCCCTGATGACAGCCCGTGTTTTTCTATTGTGTTTTTATCGCAGGCTTTCATTTCTGCAGATGATAAGATTGCTTTCATAATTTTTCTCCCTTCTCCCCATTACAAGAAAATAGTCTTTTGCAAATGTGATTAAATAAGTGTAATCAACAGTGGTATTGTAACTACGCTCAGCAGGGTTGAGATAACAACCGTCTCAGCAGCATAGGTGTGGTCGCAACCATAGAGCTGGGCATATACAGCCACATTAGAACCAACAGGACATGCGCTGGCAATAAATATAGCCTCCTTTAATCCTGGATAGGAATCAGGGATGAAATGCATTAGCAATGCAGCAATAACTGGCAAAATGATCAGTCTCATAAGGCTGACCAAATAATTCTCCCTGCGGAGGAGCATTTTTTTGAAATCAACCTGAGCCAGATATCCTCCCACAACAAACATGGAGATAGGAGTGTTAAGCCCAGCCACATTGCCTATGACATTGGTAAGGATGCCAGGCAGAGGTAGTGCTGTCAAAAATAGGACAAGGCCTACTAGGATAGCAATGAAAAATGGGGCAGTAAAAATCTTTTTGGCTGTGATTCTGCCAGACTTGCCAGTCATAACTGCAACACCGTAGGTCCATTGGAACATGTTTAAAAATCCGATAAAGGCTGCCACATAAAAGATGGCTCCATCGGAGATGGAGGCAGCAATAAGCGGCACACCAAAAAATCCAGGGTTTGAGAAAGATGAGGCAAAGACTGCGATTCCGTCTTTCCTAAATACTAGTTTTGAGATGATAGAAAAGAGGGCCAGAATTACAAAGGCAAGTATAGCCGAAATCAAAAGCCCCATCATTCTCTCAGGAGTCCTCTCCACTAGAAATCCCTTTATGATAACTGCAGGAAGTGATGTATAAATCAAGATGTTGCCCAGGCCTTTTGATGCTCCGTCAGTAACAAGCCTTGCCTTATATAATAGAAAGCCTATAGCGGCCAGCAAAAACATGGTGATAATCTGTTTAAGTAAAATCATTGTAATAGACATATTATTCTCTCCTTTGTACTAATATTCTCGTCTTTAGAAGTATAGCAGAAGTGGGCTTTAGTAAAAAGAAGTTAAAAATTTTACACCTTTTCTAAATTACGCTATCTTTTGCAGGACAAAGGAGAGACCTAAAATAATAATCAAGAAATGTAAATGGCTTTTGCGCAAAGGCTTAGGGAAAAAAGGAGGATTTTATATAATGAAAAAGAAAATCGTGTCTATGATTGCTACTATGGCACTTGTAGCCACCACATTTGCAGGATGTGGAAGTGGTTCTGCTTCAAACGCTGATACTGCAGCAGCTGATTCATCAGAGGATGCTGCAACAGAGACTGCAAGCGATGGGGAAGAAATTACATTAAAGTTATTCTCAAACCTGCCTGACAGAAAGAATGGCCAGGGCTTGGTTGAGCAGACTATTGTTGATGCTTATATGGCTGAGCATCCAAACGTTACAATCGAAGTTGAGACATTGGATGAGGAAGCATACAAGACAAAATTCAAGGCTTATTCAATGGATGAGATGCCTGACATCGTCAGCATTTGGGGTCAGCCATCATTCCTTGATGAAGTCCTTGATGCAGGACTTTTAGCAGAACTTAATACAGCAGATTATGCAGACTATGACTTTGTTGAAGGCTCTCTTGACGGCTTTATGAAGGACGGAAAATTATACGGCCTGCCAAGAAACACAGACGTAGCTGCTTTCTATTACAACCAAAAGATTTTTGAGGACAATGGATGGACAGTGCCTGAGACCTATGATGATCTTCTTGCACTTGCAAAGGATATGCAGGCAAAGGGTGTTACACCACTTGCTATGGACGGTGGAGATGGATGGCCACTTGCCGTATATCTCACAGACGTGCTTTACAAACTGACAGGATCTGATTATGCAAACATCGTAACAAATGCTCTTGAAACTGGGGATTTCTCTGATCCTGCATTTACAAAGGCTGCACAGCTCCTCCAGGATTCTGCAGCAGCAGGTCTTTTCCAAACAGGATTTGATACTCAGGATTATGGTACAGCACAGAACCTCTTTACAAACGGTCAGGCTGCTATGTACTACATGGGTAGCTGGGATGCATCTATGGCTCTCAACCAGGATATCCCAGAGGAAGTTAGAACAAACATCAGAATGTTTACAATGCCTCAGATTGAAGGCGGCGCCACATCAGCAACAGATATCACAGCATGGAACGGCGGTGGATATGCAGTTGCAGCAGGTTCTGAAAATCTAGATCAGGCAAAGGATTTCTTAAATTACATGTACTTACCAGAAAACCTTTCAAAGATTGGTTGGGAGAACGGCGTTGGTATGTCTGCTCAGGATGAGTCTGACTTTATGACTGGCAATGAGACAGAACTTCAGATGCAGTTTGTTGATGCTGTAGGTGCTGCAACAGGCCTCTCAGGTACAACAATGAACGATAGAGGAACATCTGCATTCAAGACAGCCATTGAGACATCAATCCAGAATATGTCTAATGGAAGCATGACTGTAGAGGACTTTTTATCTAACATTGCATCTTCAATAGAATAACCCTCCCTTATGATATAAATACTCGGGCTGGGAAAACAAATAGAGAAGTCATAGTTTTCCCAGCTCTTATTTTATCTTTAATGGAGAGGATTTTATCAGGGTACGAGGATAGTAACATGAAAAAAATGTATTCTAATAAGGCAGTTATAGCAGTCTTGGTTGGACCAGGTTTGTTGCTCTTTGCATTTGCTGTCTTAGCACCAATAATACTTAGTATCTACTATGGCTTCACGAACTCTACAGGCATGGGGTCCTACGATTTTGTGGGCATGAAAAATTATAAAGAATTGATACATGATGAGGCTTTCTTTATATCTATTCGAAATTCGGCTCTTTTGGCTCTTGGATTTATTTGTATCCAGCATCCTATCGCTATGGTTACGGCATATATACTTGATCGTTTAGGCGGCAGGGCGGAGCATTTTTTCAGATGCGTTTTCTTTATTCCAAACGTAATCTCAGTTGCTGTAATAGCTTATCTTTGGAAATTTATCTACAATCCAGATTTTGGATTGCTTAACAATATAATCAAGTTTTTTGGCGGTGAGGGAAAGGTAAACTGGCTTGGCCAGGATATTGCCATCTGGTCTGTGCTTATTGTTTTAATTTGGCACGGCTTTGGATGGGGCATGTTGATTTACTACACTGGTATCAAAAATATTGACCCAACTCTCTATGAGGCTGCCTCAATTGATGGGGCTGGCTCAGTGCAAACTTTTTTTGGTATAACCCTTCCTCTTATGAAGCCTGTTATTCAGGTCAACGTGACAATGGCTTTGATATCAGCCCTAAAGCAGATGGAGACGGTATATCTGCTAACCAATGGTGGACCGGGAAACGCCACCCAATTCACCGCCAATTACTTATATCAGCAGGCCTTTAGAGCCTTCAAGTATGGCTATGGTAACGCCATTGGCGTAGTATTCATTATCCTTTGTGTAGTCCTCACAGTAATCACCAACAAGGTATTTGAGGACCGAGATTTAAAAGAGGAAAAGAAACTAAATAAAATCAGCATGAGAAAGGAGGCAATCTAATGCATACAAAAGCAAAGTCAAGTGCCATCAAACATGGGTCGCCTTTCTCAAGGGCAGTCATCTGGATTCTCCTTATTGTTGTGGCGATTATTCAGATATTCCCACTGGTTTGGCTTCTGGATTTTTCTCTGGCATCCAGCACAGAGATGTTTACAAACGGTCTTTTGATAATTCCGGAAAAATTCCGCTTTGATAACTATGTAAAGGCCTTTGTAGATGGAAACTTTCTTTGGTATTTAAAGAATTCATTCCTTATAAATGTACTTGCAGTAGTCATAGTTGTTTTGGTTTCCTTTATGGCTGCCTTTGCAATCACCAGAATGCACTGGAAAATGTCAGGTTTGGTAAAGATGATTCTTTTAATGGGAATGATGATTCCAATTCATGCCACACTGTTACCGAACTACAAAATTTATTCAACAATAAATATGACAGACACTATGTGGTCCCTGCTCATTCCTTACGTGGCATTTTCAATGCCCCAGGCCCTTTTTCTTATGACAGGATTTTTGGAGTCCATTCCAAAATCTCTAGAGGAGGCTGCGGTAATAGATGGCTGCGGTATATTTAGGGTTGTATTTGGAATAGATATGCCTATGATGAAACCATCAATTGCAACAGTTTCCATCATGACATTCCTTAACAACTGGAATGAATTTATGATGGCATCCACCTATCTTTCCTCAGACAAGTGGAAGACTTTACCATTCTCCGTATTGGAGTTTACAGGTGAGTACTCATCAAACTATGCCGCTCAGTTTGCAGTTATGGCACTTACAGCAGCCCCTGCAGTTATTGTCTACATTATTTTGAACAAGCAAATCACAAAAGGTGTAGCGCTGGGAGCAGTCAAAGGGTAAAATTTTATAAAAGATATAAAATATAGACTTCTCACAGACAAAATATATTTGTCTGTGGGGAGTTCTTCGTATTGGTGGGACAATGGTTTTTAAAAAATTTAACAAACTTAGCATTGGCAAAAGACTATTTTTGCTGGGGTATTTTACCCTGACTCCAGTATTTATTCTCGTAGCCATTATGTATGGCAACAGGATTTATTCCAGCCAGCAAAAAGACAGGCAAATATCAGCCCTCTCTAATGCAACAGCTTTGGCAGAGAGTTTGGATGTCATCCAAAATGAGGTAAAGGATATATCCACCTATCTGCTTATCAATGATCAGATTGGATATATCATGTCTGGAGAAAGGGATGCAGAGATTCTCAATAAAAACGCCAGACTTTGGTATGACATGGCTCCTATGCAGATTATTCAGGATATGATTTCTGTAAAGGGCTACATTATGACAATTGCAATTTATCCTGCCAACGGGGTGGACCCCTATTTGAGAGGCATGGATGGCAGCGTGTATGTAGGAGATTCCTCCATAGTTCTCTCCAGCCCATATTTTAAAATGGCTCACAATTCTAAAAATCACTTGGCCTGGATAAAGATAGGCAGGGGCAGCAGCAATATTTTCGAATACAATCTCAGGGACAAACTGGTTCTATTTAGGGAGGACAAGGATTTGAGCACTGGTCAGACCCAGGGTGCAGTCATCATTGGCGTGGACTATTCCAAGATAGAAAAAATGTGTGCCGACATAGTTGATTCGGAGGATGAAGGGGTTGCTGTATTTACAAATGAGGGCAACATCCTTGTCAGTGCTGGAATTATTCCTGAGGATTTAAAGGATAACCTGGATGCAAAAAATGTTTTCAGGAAGTCTTATAAGAAAAAACCTTCTCTCATAAGATGCCATGGATATGACATTCTCTTGGTGCAAAGGTCTAATAGTTCAGCTATAGTCTGCAAGATTCTGCCAAATCTGACCACGCGAGAGATAATAGAAAACATATACGTAATTCCACTTATCCTTTTGCTGGGACTCTTGGTATCCCTATTCTTTGCCCTATTCTTTATTAGCCGCAGCATCACCTACGCAGTAAAGATCAGCGAGAAAGAAAGTGAACTCAAGGCCCTAGAGGCCCAAATCAATCCACACTTTTTGTTCAATACCTTGGATTCTTTGTATTGGCAGGCCATGGATGCTGACAATGAGGACCTGGCGGAAAATATTTATGCCCTATCCCAGTTATTTAACCATGTCTTGTCCAACGGCAATTCTATGGTGAGCGTCCAGGATGAGATAGAACTTGTATCCAGATTTTTGCAGATTGAAAAAATGAGATTCGGGGAGAGACTGGGCTACAATATAGAACTCTCTGATTCAATTAAAAATATTCTCATTCCAAAACTTATTTTTGAACCATTTGTGGAGAATGCAGTTGTCCATGGCTTTGAAAAGGCTGACAGGGATTGCATTGTTTCTGTCCAGGTTTTGGATGCTGACAATCCAGATTATATTTTGTTTAGGGTTAGGGATAATGGTATTGGCATGGACAACAAGACCAAGCGGGAACTTCTTTCTGAGAGGGGCAAGGATCCTGCCAATTACCGCCAGCAGAGAATTGGCCGATTCGCCATTAGGAATATAATGGAGAGGCTGAGAATGTATTATGGAGATGATTTTGTCTTTGAGGTGGATAGCAACCTGGGAGAGGGTACTATCATTACTTTGACAATACCTAAAGTAATACCGGAGGAGTAAAGTTATGGGGTTAAAATTACTTATCGCAGATGATGAGGACAGCATAAGACATGGTGTGAGTAAATATATCAGCATGCATACAGATATTTTTGACAAGATATATGAGGCGGCTGACGGGGGACAGGCTCTGGATATAATTATAGGAAACCAGCCTGAGGTCCTAATTATTGATGTTCAAATGCCTATTATGAACGGACTGGATGTGATGAAAAAGGCGGCCCAGTCAAACCTTCACCCACTGACTATAATCCTCAGCGGATATGATGAGTTTTCCTATGCCCAAAAGGCTATGAAACTGGGGGCAAAAGAATATTTGCTAAAGCCGGTCAGGGCAAAAGAAATATTGGAGTCAATAGAAAATATATGCAATGAGGCCTTTGGTATAGGGGCTAAAAAAGAGGAGGACATTGTAAAAAAATCTCCTGAGGAGAAAACCTCAGGAGATAGGTTTGCCCTCATGGCCCACGAATATTTGGTGGAGCATTTTAGGGAGGACATTTGGCAGGCTGGTGTGGCAGAACTCTTGGGGATTTCTAGTTCTTACCTGTCCACTGCCTTTGTAAAAAAATATGGCAATTCCTTTTCCGATGAATTAAATAAAATCAGAGTGGAGAGAGCCTGTCCATATCTGCTTCAAACAGATATGAAAACCTATGAGGTGGCATTTAAAGTGGGGTTTAAAGATGAAAAATATTTTTCAAAGACCTTCAAAAAGTACACAGGCCAAAATCCAAGGGAATATAGGAAAAGTCATATGGACTAATACCAGGATAAATCAAACTTTTCTTGGGTTTTATTCGCCACAGGGGCCTTTTTTACAGAAAGGGCCCAGGCAGCCAGCATTGCTATTCCTACAGTGACTATGTTTGCTATATAAATTGGAACTGCACACTGGGCTAATACTTCGTTGGTTCTTATAGAATAGCCAGACCTAAAATAAAAGACCATGGTTAATTCAAATATAAGAACAAGGGACGAGATGAAAAGGGCAAGAAATACATTTGCCTTTTTTTCGTCCACTAGATATTTTTTTGCCAGTGCGGCTATTAGACCAGCAAAAATACTACCCAGGGCTCCAGCTATTCTGGCAAATCCGCCCATGCTATTGGCATCCAGCATTGAGGAGACAAGGCCAGCCTGAGAGATGGAAGAGTGCCAGAGGAGTCTATAGGTGCCGGAGATAATGCCGGCAATGATTCCTGATGGGCCACCAAAAACTAATCCTGCCACTACCGGGGCAGCATCCCTGGTGCTGATAATGGCATCCTTTGTGATGGTGCAGTATTCAATGGAAAGAATTGAGCAGAAGCCAAAGGCAACCCCTATTAATTCTTGATGCATCAAATACGAATGCTTTGAAAAAGTGTAATTTCTTTCTTTCTTGTAGAAAAATATTACGAAAAAAACAGTAATTGCAGAAGAAAACAGAAGATTCATAGAACACTCCTTTTGATAAAACTTTAGGTCATTCTATATACTACTTGTGACCAAATTATGATAAATTTGGACTGTTCACAAACACTTCTCTCATCCGCATTTTAGGCACTTTTGAGGGCTTCGCCACGAGTGATTTATGGCTGAGATTTTCATTAAAATATATAGCTGAAATTAAATAAAAAATGTAAATAAAATGGAGCCCCATAACTCGGGCTCCATTAATGTTTTAAAGTGGTTTTTAAACCAAGTCACGCATCACGTCAGTTACATTTGAAGTGATCTGATAGTTGAATCTGGTCTCTTCTGGATCTTCTGTGGCTTTGTTAATCTTTTCGTTAATGGTGTTTGTATAATCAAGTCTTTCCATTTTTTCTAATGTACTGTAGTCCATATCTACTGGCTCATAGGCTTTGGCAGGCTCATGCTTTGCAGTGTCTGCTTCTTCCGTGGACTTTTGAGGGCTAGTCTGATTAATATCCTCTTTTTCTGTCTCAGTCTTTTCACTGTCCTTGTCTTGGGAGATGAGGGTGACCTTATCCTCTTTGTCAGGGCTGGCATTTGCCTCTGTTCTGACTAGCATCTCTTTGTCATATTCGATTTTTGTAATATCTCCCTGGAGGTACATGTCCTCCAATTCCTTGTCGGTAACACCAGCGTAATTAGAATATTCACTTTCGCTTTTTGACTGGGAAAGATTGCTCGATGTGTCAGTGACGTAACCTAGGGATTCTCGCTCCTGACTCTGGTCTGATACAGATAAAGTATCCCCATCAGATGAGATAGAGCGGATATTCTCGGGATTTTGAATTGGCTTCTTGCTAGTGCTTTCAAGAGCCTCTTTTGATTTTTCGTTAACTGAGACAGCAATCCTTGACTCAGACTCAGCAACTGCAAAATTGGTATATGTAGATGAATTGATAATCATGGCTTTCCTCCTTCCTTGGAGCTATCATGATATTTTTGTATTTGCAAATGTTGAAAATGTTATTACATAAAAGTATTATTACATATTTAGTCATACTTATAACAATATAATATCAGAATCCAGTACGAAAATAAAGAAGTTTTCAGAAAAAATTCAGACATTTTAAGGAATTTGCTCTGCCACTTGATACATCTTTCTGTTAAAATAGGAATAGAGTATTATTATACTCCTTCAAATTCAGGAAAATTTAAAAAGGAAAACAAGACTTAAATGGTAAAACTTAGACGATTTATACTTTTAATCTCTTTTATATTTCTTTCTCTTGCCATTGGCACATCTGTTATTGCTCACCAAAAAGATAATAACAGAAACAGGACCATGACTTTTGCCACGGCAAAAAATCATGAAAGCAATCGGTCGGTTCTCTCCCTGAAAATTACCCAAAACGGGGCAAGTTGGACTCACGGCATTCTGGATGAGGAAGGCAATGAGACAATGCGATTTACTGGAGAGGGTGTAGATTTTTCTATCGGCAATTACTCCAAGGGAAATGTTAAGCACTGGGGTATGAGAATTGATATTCCAGGAAAGATGTATCTCAACAATTTTTGGAATGGCATTGTGGAAATTCATCAGTTCCAAGGCTCCAAGGAAAATATCCAAACTATAGATTTTAGAGACATTAGTCAGGATGATATTGAATTACGCCAGATTACTGGTGATGAAAATATAATGATAGAGTTAAACATAGGAGATTACCTTGTTTATTATCCATCAGAGGAGATTGGAGAATATCCTATTTATAATGCTAATAATGGCAGGGGCACCGTAACAGTCGGTGGTATTTTCTATTTTGATGAATTAGATATCCAGTCATTTAATGGCACAATAGATTATGTAATTGTCACTCCCCTTGTCAGCCAAACAGGTTTTGTTATCTTACTTGTCGGCGCTGGTGTATGGTTCCTCTTTTTGTTCTTCGAACTTGGTTATTTATATAGAAGACGCAGGATGAAAACCGAGTGGGACAGGGACCAAAAAAGGCTCAACGAGTTGATGAAAGTATTTGTCTCTTTCATTGACGCCAAAGATACCTATACAGCCGGCCATTCCAGCAGAGTTGCCTTTTATTCTATGAAACTGGCAGAGAAGATGGGACTGACCACAGATGAGTGCATGGAAATTTACTATGACGGTATTCTCCATGATGTTGGAAAGATTGGTATTTCCGATGAGATTCTCAGAAAGCCGGGAGTGTTAAGTGGCAAGGAATACGAGATCATCAAGAGTCATACCACTACAGGTGGCAGGATGCTCAAGTCCCTTAGCACTATTAAAACAGCCAAGTCTGCAGCCATGTTCCACCATGAATGGTACAATGGCAAGGGCTATCCTATAGGTCTTGCTGGAGACAAGATTCCTCTGGAGGCCAGAATCATCTGCGTGGCAGATGCCTTTGACGCCATGAGTTCCGCAAGAGTATACAGGCCCGCCATGGACATTGATTATATTAAGAGAGAACTCCGAGACAAGAGCGGCATCCAGTTTGACCCTGTAATTGCAGGCTATATGCTGGAATTAATTGAGGAGGATGCCCTAAAGAATCCTATGGATTATGAACTTCCTGCATATCCATATATGCAATAGGTTCTAACTTTCTACCTATTAGTAGTTACTATTAAGGAGAATTATGCACGAATTAGCTGTTACTGAATATGTATATAATCTAGTGAGAAAACAGGCTGAGGCAAACAAGGCCACTAAAGTACGCAAGATTTTGCTGGAGATGGGAGACCAAAGTGACTATGTCCCAGAGATCATTGCAGAGTATCTCCAGGTCATGGGAGATGATGGATTATTAGATGGGGTAAAGGTGGAGGCAAAATACTTGCCTTCAAAGGTGCTTTGCAGGGACTGCGGAGCAGAATTTACCCGCCACGAGTTTGATGGTACATGCCCAAAGTGTGGCAGTGAAAATCTCAAACTCAATCGCAACACCGATTTTTTGGTAAAGAGCATAGAAATCGAATAACAAATTAATAGAATGACAAATGGTCTGATTAGTGTTATAATTTTAATGAAATTTGGATATTATTTTGTTTATATAACGTTTGTAAAGAATTGGAGGATGTAGTATGAAAATTCAATCGAATTTACAGACAAAGCACTTTGCTAATCAGATGAACGTAACAGAGGCTAAGCACTCTAAGGCAGCAAGAGAACTTGCCACAGGCAAAAAGGTTAATACAGCTGCTGATGATGCGGTAGCCCTTTCTATTTCTGAAAAGCTTCTCAAAGAAGCAAAGACTTTAAGAGCTGGCTCAAACAATATTTCATATGGAATCAATGCAGCAAATATTGCTGATGGTGCAATGGCTAGTATTGCGGATTCTCTTGGAGATATTGAGGAAAATACTGTCAGGGCAATGAATGGACTTTATTCAGAAAGCGACAGGCAGATTCTCCAGACAGCCAATGAGGCCAGTGTGGAGACAATAAAGTCTTCAATTAATCAGGCTACTTATAATGAAAAGAAACTTTTAGATGGTAGTGCAGGAGATATCAATATCTTTACAGGCTCATCATCTTCACAGATTTCTGAGATGGATGCAAAGGCAGCCATGGCAGGATTGGAAAATTTTGATATATCAGGAAATCCTGACAATATCACAAAGGAATCAATTGATTCGGCATATTCTAATCTCTCTGCCATGAGGAGCAAACTGGGCGCTGAGGTCAATGGATTTGAGCATGCCTACAATTCAAATCTCAACACAGAGGAGAATGTGACTGCGGCTATCTCTAGAAAAGTAGACGCAGAAATGAACGAATCAGTTACTAGATACAAATCTGCAGGAGTGGTAGGTGCCGCTCAGAATATGGCTATGAAAAATCAAATGGATAGCCAGGAATCATTAGTCAACAGACTGATGCAATAATATATTTTGATAACAAAAGCCGACCTTAGGACAACCAATTTATTTGGTTCGTCTGAGTCGGCTTTTTTTCTTTCACAAATTTTTCGTAGTTAGGGTGTTGACAGGGGCGATTTAATTGTGTACAATCCAATTACATTAATCGATTGAACACAATTTAATCGTAAGTTTTGAAATGTGAGGTAGTAATATGGAAAGATTTGATATTGCAGTTATCGGTACTGGACCTGCTGGTCTAGAGGCCGCCATCACCGCCAAGGTTAGAAATAAAACAGTTTTATTATTAGGGCAAAAGACATCTTCTGATAAGGTTTCAAAGGCTCATCAGATTCAAAATTACTTAGGTCTTCCTAATGTAACAGGTCAGGATATGTCAAAGGCATTCCTGGATCACGCCAAAGAGATGGGCGTTGAGATAACAGATGACAAGGTAAATGCAGTTTATTCTATGGGAGACTATTTTGCACTCCAGTGCCACGGCGGAGACTATGAGGCAAAGTCAGTTATCCTGGCAGCAGGTATGTCTGCTATGAAACCATTCCCAGGGGAGATGGAAAACCTAGGCCGAGGCGTTAGTTACTGTGCTACATGTGATGCAGCCCTTTACAAGGGACGTACAGCCACAATTGTAGCCTACAGCCCAGAGGATGAGGAAGAGGCAGAGTTTTTGGCAGAGAGAGCAGCATCAGTTACATATTTGCCTCAATATGATTATAATGGAAGCCTGGGTGGCAACATTACAGTTGTCCCAAAGGTTAAGCCACAGTCAATCGAGATGACAGATGGACAGGCTGTTTTAAAAACAGATGTTGACACATACAGTGCAGATGGTATCTTTATTCTAAGAGCGCAGGTTGCACCTTCTCAGTTGGTCCCAGGACTTACAATGGATGGCAACCATGTGGCAGTTGATAGAAACATGGCCACAAATATTGCAGGCCTTTATGCTTGCGGCGATATTACCGGCACCCCATACCAGTACATCAAGGCGGCTGGAGAGGGCAACGTAGCCGCACTTTCAGCAGTAAGTTATTTAGCAGAGTTAGCAAAGAAATAAATTATTGAGAAAAGGAGTAAATTATGGTAAAGAAAATTAATCAGAACGAATTCAATTCTATGGACAAGTCAGGAGTTTCAGTAATTGACTTTAATGCAACATGGTGTGGACCATGCAAGATGCTTGCACCTGTACTTGAGGAACTTTCAGAGGATATGGCAGGCAAGGTAAACTTTTATGCAGTAGATACAGATGAAAATCCAGAGCTTGCCAGCCAGTTTGGTATCATGAATATCCCTGCAGTTGTTCTTTTAAAGGATGGTCAAAAAGTTGATATGAATGTTGGTTTTGTTCCAAAGCCAGCACTTGCTGATTTCATCAACAAGAATCTTTAATCCGAGGTGGGTCATGGCTGATAAATTTGATTGCTTAAAAATTCAAAATCAGATATGTTTTCCGCTTTACGCATGCTCAAAAGAAATTGTAAAGCGCTACAAACCTTATCTTGATCCTTTGGACCTTACCTACACCCAGTACATTACAATGATGGTTGTTTGGGAGGAAAAGGAAATAACAGTTAAGGAATTAGGCAAGAAACTATTCCTGGATTCTGGTACCCTCACCCCTGTTCTCAAAAAATTGGAGCAGAAGGGCTATGTCAAGAGAAGCCGTTCAAAGGATGACGAGAGAAACCTTATCATCACCCTGACAAAGGATGGCGAGGACCTGAGGAATGCAGCATCAGATATTCCTGGCCAGATGGGAAAATGCGTACAGCTTTCCCCAGATGACACCAAAAAATTATACGAGATTTTGTATAAGATTCTTGGCAGCCTAGAGATAGAAGAATAAAAGATGACCAAAGTCACTTTAAAATGTGAGGCCGGGCACTTATTTGTGCCCGGCCTTTTTTTTTATCTTTTTATTTGAGGGGGTAGGGATGACTTTCCCCTCAAATATCTATTTTTGATATATCATTTCTTTAAACATATCTGTACCAAATACCACTTATTTTAACCGAATATCATATCTCGATTGATTTTCAATAATAAACACAGTATGGTTTTGGTTAAGAAAGAGGGGTGATAACATATGGAAAGAATACTTCTTATTTGGACCTATCCACATTACTTTGGTGTGCCAATAGTATCTATGTTCAATAAAAAGAAATACAAAAAATTTGTTCAAAGTGCAAACCAAAAACTAAACGATTTTGGAATAGAGATGGAATTAGATGATACATTTGGCGATATTGAAGAACTCTTAAAACAGCAATATAAGATGATTGCTTTTATTCCTGGATGTGAGTCAAAATATTGGATGTGGATGGATGAACTGAAAAAAGCAATGATACCATTGCACTTTTTCACAGAGTCAGAAATGTATAACAATGATATTTCTAAAGTATTGTATTTATTAACGAACAACAATGATTAATTGTGGGGGGTATTTTTTGCTTTACTTGCATTGACATTGACATTCCTAGATATAAATATAAATGATGTATATTCAAGTATCTTAATGTTGTGTGGTATGATGAAGGGGATTAAGAACAGAAATCAATAGACTAAGCGGGGATATACAGTAGATAATCCTGTTATATTTGGTTGAATGAAATAATAGAAATGTTAGAGGTGTAAAATGTCAGCAATTGTAACACTAAAAAAAGGAGAGGGCAGAACAATAAAATCCGGGGGTGCCTGGATATTTGATAATGAAATTGATACTATCGTGGGCTCTTATGAGAATGGGGATATTGTCCTTGTTCATGACTTTGATGGATATGTCATGGGTAGGGGTTTTATTAACGATAATTCCAAGATAAGAATTCGCATGATGTCCCGCAAAAAGGACCAGGAAATTGACGAAGCATTTATCAAAATGAGAGTGGAAAATGCCTGGGAGTATAGAAAAAGAGTCCTGCTTCCAGTGGACTTGAATTGTTGCAGAATCATTTTTGGTGAGGCTGATTTTTTGCCAGGCCTCGTGGTTGATAAATATAATGATGTGCTGGTAGTGGAATCCTTGGCACTTGGAATTGATAAATTCAAAGAATTGATAATAGATATTTTGAAAGAACTTCTAACTAAGGATGGCTTTAAGATTCGTGGAGTCTATGAGCGAAGTGATGCTTCTGTGAGAAAGAAGGAAGGTCTTGCTCCGTACAAAGGATTCATTGGTGATGAGTTTGATACCAATGTAGAGATTGTAGAGAATGGAGTCCACTACATGGTGGACGTTGTAAATGGTCAAAAGACAGGATTTTTCCTTGACCAGAAATACAACCGTCTTGCTATCCAGCGTCTTTGCAAGGACAAAAAGGTTTTGGACTGCTTCACCCACATGGGCACTTTTGCCCTCAATGCAGGTATCGGTGGGGCCAGCGAGGTAACAGGTCTTGATATCTCAGAATATGCAATAGAGCAGGCCAGGGCTAATGCAAAATTAAACGGACTTGATTCTACAGTAAAATTCCGTCAGGCTAATGTTTTGGATGAGCTTCCAAAACTTAATGAAGCAGGCGAAAAATATGACGTGGTAATCCTTGATCCTCCTGCCTTTACAAAATCAAGGGAGGCCACCAAAAATGCAATGAAGGGCTACAGAGAAATCAACATAAAGGGAATGAAACTTGTGAAAGACGGAGGCTATTTTGCCACTTGCTCCTGCTCACATTTCATGACTCAAGATCTGTTCGTCAAGGTGATTGGGCAGGCGGCTCAGGCTGCCCACAAGCGCCTTCGTCAGGTGGAATTCAGGACCCAGGCGCCAGACCATCCAATTCTTTGGTCATCAGATGAGAACTCATATTATCTCAAGTTTTTAGTGTTTCAGGTTGTGGATGAGAAATAGAAAACAAAAAGGGAAGCGTTTGCTTCCCTTTATTTTTTAGATTCAGTTTATTACAACAAATCTGTTGGCGTATCTGCGATGGAAAGAGCTATCTGAGTGTCCATCTCCCGGAGCCTAGCCTGGGCTTGGCTGTCCAGGTAATCCATATGGCACTCTGCGTAGGCTACGCAGGCACTTTGATATTTTTCCAGATTGGCCATCTTTTTGTAGATGTACATGTATAATTTGGTTGCCTCTAGTCTAAGGAGATGGTTTCCACTGCTTTCTGCAGAAAACTCTAGAGTATAGGCAACTTCCTCAGCCTTTTCATAGTCTTTCATGAGGCAGAAAGTCTCAATAAGCATCTGCAGGTCCTGAACATAATCATGCAGGGTCAGGGTGGCTGCTTTTACAAATACCATAAGGTCACCTAGGTGATCATAGACATATTGGGTGTCACCTTGACAATAGTGGAGCCTGGCCTTTATGACATTAATAGAAAAATTATGTTCTGTCATGTCGTTTTTCTTGGCAATGGCTTCCGCTCTTTGAATATGGACGTCAGCTTCTGCGTATTTCATGGTGTGAATATAACAGTAGGCAAGATTTAGGTTAACAACCATGTAGGCGTGGGGGCCTACATCAAACTCTTTGCCGTGGGTCTCTAAGTCTTGCTTTGCCATAAGACCATAATTTATGGCGCCATCAAAGTCGCCTAAAAGCATGTAGCGGTTGCAGATGGTGGTGTAAAAAAACTGCTTGGCTCCTTTGATGTGATTTGTGTCGCAGTATTGGATTCCCATGAGACATTTGGAAAGCATCCTAGAATTGTAGCCCATGATGCTATATGCGATGGCAATTAATCTGAGGCAGAGGATATAATTCCTCTTGTCATCCAATTCTTCGTATATTGATAGAGCCAGGTTTAAATTATCCAATGCCGGTTGCACGTCATTGTTGTAAATCTGTTGTTCGCCTTTTTCAAAATATTCTTTTGCTAATTGTTGTGTACTAGCCATAACTCCTCCGATAATTTTTTTATCTTTGCTAAGATGAATTATAGCATTACTAGGCCTAATAATCGTTAAAATTCTGTGTCTTAGGCCTTTATTTATTGTAGGAACTTTGTGAGAAAAGTATAATTATTTTAGGTATTTAACTGGAGAATTAGGGTTTTAGCATTCAAGGGGTACTAGTATGAAAGAAACCAGTGGATTTTTGTATCAATTGGTGGTGGCTATAGGAACCGCAATGGTTGCAGCCACTCTTATTTATTTCTTTTGGGGCCAGGCGACTTTGCCAAGTGAGCAAACCTATACTGACTTGTCCTACGAGGATTACAACAAGAATTGGTATTACGTAGTGGGAGAGGAGAGGACCCCCATCACTACTCCATGCCATCTTGAGGTGGAGGAGGGACAGACAGTAGTACTGGAAAAAACTCTGGTTGTATCGCAAAAATCAGATACATATCTCTCATTTAATTCTATAAAACAGGACGTGTTTGTATATGTAGGTGGCAAGGCTAGATATCAGTTTTCCACAAAAGATACTAGGGCTTTCGGTTCAGAAAGCATTGGCACACAGATGATGATTCCCCTTCATCCAAAGGATAATGGGAAAATTATCAGAATAGAGATGGTAGGGAACAATAACTATACAGGCACAATAGATGCCATGCACATTGGTTCCCAGTTTGGTATTGTATATCACCTGTTTTTGCAAGAGGGGCCAAAAATCTTATGCGCTATTATTATGATGCTATCTGGCACTGTGGCAGTAGTCATTGGATTTCTTATCAAACTTATATATAACAGGACCCTTTCCATCCTTTATGCAGGATGGGTTGTTACCTTTGCAGGTCTTTGGGTGGTAGCGGAATCACAGGTAAGACAGTTTATTACTAGCAATCATTCGCTTTTAGGCAACATGACTTATGTATCTTTGATGTTTGCTGTATTTGGAGAGGCCCTATATTTTGACAACTTACAAAAGGGCAGATACAGGCCACTATATATGCTTATGTGCATTATGGTTTTTGTGGAGTTTATCCTTGGAGTTGCAAACCAGTTTAACGAGAGAGCAAATTTAGTTGAGACACTTATGTATACTTTTACTGCTTTTATTATTGTCTCAAGTTTCTTCTTGATCACCATGATTAGGGATATTATAGATGGCAATATAAAGACATATATTCTAGAACTTATTGGAATAATTGTTGCTGTTGTATCGGGTCTGATTATGGTAATCCAATATTTCAGCAACCCAACTACCATGAATAGTCTTGTATTTTGCTTTGGCCTTTTGTTCCTTATGCTTATGACCTATATTAGAGCCATTGCTGATATTAGGAATATTGAGAATGAAACCTATGCGGCAGAGGAGGCTCAGGCATCTAGTTTTGCCTTTTTGACCAGAATGTCCCATGAGATGCGCACACCTATTAATGCTATTTTGGGAATGAATAAAATGATTCTCAGGGAGAGCAAGGAAAATAATGTCTTGGACTATGCCAGAGATGTAAACTCAGCAGGCAATTATCTCCTGGGTATTGTAAATGAGATTTTGGACCTGTCAAAGGTCAGCGCTGGAAAGGTTGAAATTCACCAGGAGGAATATGACCTGATGGACATGATTAGGGAGTGCTATTCCATGGTGAGACCAAGGGCCAAGGCTAGCAGACTTTCCTTTGAAGTGGACATGAGTGATGTCCTCCCATCCCGCTTGTACGGAGATAGAGAGCACATCATACAGGTGGTTACAAACCTGCTCACAAACGCTGTTAAATACACTCCTACTGGCAGGATTACCCTGACGGTCCAGGGCAGAATAAAGGGAGGGCTCCTTTACCTGGAGATGGGGGTTTCTGACACCGGTGTAGGAATAGCAGAGGATAATATTCCTTATCTATTTGATTCCTTTAGCAATAGAGATGCGATTAAGGACAAGAGAATTGCGGGAACAGGCCTGGGACTTCTCATTACAAAAGAACTGGTGGACCTCATGGATGGCACTATATCTGTTTCATCAGAATTGGCAAAGGGCTCATGCTTTACAGTGGTTATTCCTCAGGGCATTAGGTCTGATGAGCCATGTGGCTCCTTCTCCATTGGACCGGGAGGAGAGCGTAGAGCGGTAGATAGAGGAGAAATCCTAGACTTTATAGGCAGGGTGCTTGTGGTAGATGATGTGGCTATAAATCTAAGAGTGTTTACCATGCTACTGAAGGATACAGGACTTAAAACAGAGGTGGCTCAAAGTGGTGAGGAAGCCATTAAAAAAATGAACAGGACCAAATATGACCTGGTATTTATGGACCATTTGATGCCAGGCATGGATGGAATCAAGGTCAAGGAGATTATAGACTCAGAGCCGGAAAACCCTAACAGGGATACTCCAATAATCATGCAGACAGCCAATGCCATTGTTGGGGCAAAAGAATATTATGAGAGAAAGGGCTTTTCTGATTATATTTCTAAACCTATCAAGGAAGAGGAACTTCGTGCTATAATCAAAAAGTACTTATTATAGGAGGGAAATAATTATGGGATTTAATCCAGCGGATATTTTTAAGGTGAGGAGCGCAGCATCTACCTTTAATGCAAATCACCCAAAACTTTTACCATTTTTTAATGCGGCAAAAACAAAGGTGATGACACCAGGCTCAGTCATTGAGATTGCTGTTACAGACCCAAATGGAGAAAAGATTGAGACCAATCTCAAGGTCCAGGAGTCTGACATTGACCTTATTAATCTTTTGGTAGAGATTGGGTCAAAACAGGGATAGTTATTATAAAAAATATATTGTCTTAGTTGAATACAGGGTTAAAGAATGATAAACTAGGGATAATTGATAAAAAATTAACAAATTACTTTTGCTACAAAAGAATTTGAAAAGGAGAAGACAGGTTTATGGATTTTCAAGCTGAGTATAAGAAAAAACTGACTACTGCTGCTGAGGCTGTAAAGGTAGTTAAAAGTGGAGACTGGGTAGACTATGGTTGGTGTGTTGGCACACCTGATGCTTTGGATAGAGCATTGGCAGCCCGCACAGATGAATTGAGAGATGTAAAGGTGCGCGGTGGTATCCTTATGAAACTCCCAGCCATTTTTGAGAGAGAGGATGCAGGAGAGCATTTCTGCTGGAACTCATGGCACATGACCGGTATCGAGAGAAAACTCATCTCTAGAGGATGTGCATACTATGCTCCAATCAGATACTCTGAATTGCCTAGATATTATCGTGATGGCATCCAGCCAAACGATGTTATGATGATTCAGGTTACCACAATGGATAACCACGGATATTTCAACTTTGGCCCAGAGGCTTCTCACCTTATGGCTGCAGCTGAAAATTCTAAGCATATTATTGTTGAGGTTAATAAGAATATGCCTCGTTGCCTTGGCGGATTTGAGGAGGGTATCCACATTTCTCAGGTTGATGCCATTGTAGAAGGGGACAACCCACTGCCAATGGAGATGGGTGGTGGCGGAGAAGCTACCGAGGTAGACAAGGCAGTTGCCAGACTTATTGTTCCAGAGATTCCAAATGGAGCATGTTTACAACTGGGTATCGGTGGCATGCCTAACACAGTTGGCGCTATGATTGCAGACTCAGATCTCAAGGATTTGGGTGTTCACACAGAGATGTATGTAGATGCCTTTGTTGATATTGCAAAGGCTGGCAAAATCAATGGTAGCAAGAAAAATATTGATAGATTCCGTCAGACTTATGCTTTTGCTGCAGGAACTAAAAAACTATACGACTATATCGACAACAACCCAGCTTTGATGAGTGCTCCTGTAGATTATACCAACGACATCCGCACAGTCAGTGCCCTGGACAATTTTATATCTATCAACAACGCTGTAGATATCGATCTTTATGGCCAGGTAAATGCAGAGTCAGCAGGCACAAAACAGATTTCTGGTGCAGGTGGTCAGCTTGACTTTGTCCTTGGAGCATACCTTTCAAAGGGTGGCAAGTCTTTTATCTGCCTGTCATCTACCTTTACAGACAAAGAGGGCAAGCTCCACAGCCGTATCAGACCTACCCTGGCAAATGGTTCTATCGTTACAGATACTCGTGCTAACACTCACTATGTTGTTACTGAGTATGGCAAGGTTTGCCTAAAGGGTCTCTCTGCTTGGGAGCGTGCAGAGGCTCTGATTAGCATCGCTCATCCTGATTTTAGAGACGAACTTATCGCTGAGGCTGAAAAGATGAAAATCTGGAGAAAGTCCAATAAATAATTTTAAAATACAGACACCCTGGCAAATAATTGGCCAGGGTGTTTTTTATTGTTTGATGAAAACTTTTCAATACTGGAAGAGGATTAAAGGGTATGCTAGAATTTTTTCTAGTGAGGTAAAAAAATGAAACAACGAAGTTCAAATTTTGAATTACTTAGAATAATAGCAATGCTTATGATAATTGGGCATCATCTCTTTATACATGGCTTGATTCATATTTTGGAGCCGGTAAAATATATCGCCTTTAGACAGGGTTTTGCCAGCAACAAATTCCTGGCCAGCCTCTATTACCCAGGGGGAGACGTGGGTGTGGCTATCTTCTTTTTGATCACAGGTTATTTTGCTGTAGCCGGGGGAGAAAAAATCAGGTGGAGAGCCATAGAAAAACTGGTATGCGCCACCGTATTTTATTCTCTGCTTCTAGGGGGACTTGCCATAATTGCCTTTAAATTTGGCTACATCACCCCAGCCATCACCACC
This sequence comes from Pseudobutyrivibrio sp., assembly GCA_024684955.1. GTDB lineage: Bacteria > Bacillota > Clostridia > Lachnospirales > Lachnospiraceae > Pseudobutyrivibrio. The sequence goes on along the minus strand of JAIKWH010000023.1, from coordinate 18,680 downwards.
CAGCTGGAAAAACTATCAGCCTTTATTGGGGCCATGCTTATTCCTGTATCTGGGGCAAATTACTGGTTTGTCACTGTATATCTTATGCTGATGTTTATGGCGCCGGTGCTTAACAAGGGTCTCTTGTTACTCAACAAAAGAGGATTTCGTCTTGCCTTGTTTTTTGTTTGGGTATTTACCTACCTTTTAAATGCAATGGTGGGCAGCAAGTTCATAAATATCTACAAGGGCATTTTCTTTTATATGTTTGGCTTTTACATCAAAAGATTTTATGAGGAGATCAAGATTAGGAGGTTTATCTGCATTCTCTTGGCCCTCTTGGGATGGGGACTTTACTCCTATGTTGTAGCCACTGCCTTTGATACTATTCAATCGGACAAACTCTTTTCTGAGATTATTAGGGTCTATGGCCAGCCTTTTGCCATGGGACTTTTAGTTCCTGCAATTGCTGTGTCTCTATTCCTACTGTTTAGCAGATTAGATATTGGTACAAAGGGATTTATTAATGGGATTGCTTCCACTTGTTTTGGAGTATACCTCCTCCATGATTTTGCCATTTTTAGGCAGGGCATATGGAATTATATTTTCAAGGTGGATTCCCTGCAGTTTAATAGTCCATATTTTGTATTTACATCCCTGGCCACAGTGCTTATATTATTCATTGTTTTATCCTTGATTGATATGGCCAGGATTAAAATATTGCAGCCTATTTATCTAAAGGCTGTAGACAAATTATTTGCTTTCCTAAGGAGAAAATATTTAGCCGATGAAACAAGAGCGTAATTCATCTATAGAGCTGCTTAGAATTATTGCAGCCCTTGGGGTATTCATAATTCATTACAATGGCACAGGAGGTTTTGCAGAGGCTGCAGGACATGCTGCCAATCACTGGGTCCTCTTTATGCTGGAGGGCTTGGTTATTTGTGCCGTAGATTTATTCGTAATGGTGTCAGGATATTTTATGAGTCACAGGACATCAGTGTCTGCCATAAAGCCAATTGACCTAATGTTTCAGACTTTTATATTTGCGGCTATTTATTATTTTGTGACAGTGGCCCTACAGACATCACCTCTTTCTGTTAGAGATTTTGTCATGGCAGCCATGCCTGCGAATTATTATGTTATGTTTTACTGCGTCCTCTTTTTGATTGCCCCATTTTTAAATAGGGTAATTGAGAATTTAAGTGACAAGAAATTTTCTCAGATGGTTTGGCTCCTTTTGTTTATATTCTCATTTTGGCCAACCCTGTTTGATATTTTGCAGCAGTACAAGGGCATTGCCTGGAATGGTATGTGGACCATCACACGGTCTGGCACATCCTCAGGACAAAACATAGTAAACTTTGTTTTGGTCTATTTCATAGGGGCCTATTTGAGGAGAAGGGGACCTAGGCTTGGGGTTTCTCAATCAATCATTTGCCTTGCCCTAATCAGTTTTGTCCTGGGCCTGGCCCAGTCCCATGCCTTTGCCTTTTTCCCACCAGAGGGAGATGCATACATATACTCGGTTCCATTTTCCTATGCAAATCCTTTGGTTATTTTAGAGGCCTATCTTGTTCTAAATATTTTTCTCCAGATTAACCTTGGAGAAAAACCAATTATAAATAGGGTTGCCAGGGCAGCCTTTACCATGTATCTCCTTCATCCATATATAATGAGATATTTGGACAAGACCACAGCCTCAGCCAATGTATTTACTATGCTTTTATACATTGTAGGCACCGGGGTGGCCTGCTACATATTTAGCATTTTTGCCTGGTTTTTATATGACAAGACTTTTGGCAAAATCTTTGCTGACATTGGGGCCAAGCATCCCCTTATCATTTCTACAAAATAACTTGTCGCCAAAAAAATGCAAGTTTAAACAAATCAAGTCATTCAAATGGCCCGTCATGAATTGCATAATGTATCTGAAAAATAAATTATGAAGGGGTATGTTATGCAATACGGACATTTTGATAATGAATCAAGGGAATATGTTATCGACAGAGTAGATTTGCCGGTATCATGGACCAACTATCTCGGAGTGGAAGACACCTGTGTAGTTCTCAATCATACTGCAGGTGGCTACATGTTCCACCAGTCTCCAGAGTATCACAGAGTTACCCGATTCAGAGGTAACGCAATTCCAATGGACCGCCCAGGTCACTACATGTATATAAGAGACAATGAGGATGGGGATTATTTTTCAATCTCATGGCAACCTGTAGGCAAAAGTCTTGATGAGGCAAAATACAGGACCCGCTTTGGACTTTCTTATGCTGTATATGAATGCCAGTATAAGGGGCTTTACGCTAGCCAGAAAATGTCAGTTCCAATCGGGGAGCAAATGGAACTTTGGGATATTACCATTGAAAATCAATCCGACAAGACCAGGGACCTTAGCCTCTTTTCTTATTTGGAATTCTCTTTCCATCACGTAATGATTGACAATCAGAATTTCCAAATGAGTCTCTATTGCGCAGGCTCTAGTTTTGAAGACAACACTATTCTCTACGATCTCTTTTATGAAGAGTTTGGTTACCAATACTTTACCTGCAACGAAAAGGTAGACAGTTATGATTGCCTGAGGGACACATTTATTGGCACTTATAATACTGAGACTAATCCTCAGGCGGTTGTATCTGGCCGTTGCAAAGAAAGTGCAGAACTGGGAAACAACCACTGTGGCTCTCTGCAAAAAAATATTAGGTTGGAACCAGGCCAAAAGGTTAGACTTTTCTTCTTCCTTGGAGAAGGTGGACTAGAGGAGTCAAAGGCAATCCGTGCTAAATATTCCGATGCAAAAAGCGTAGATATGGCATACCAAAAACTGGCTGATTTCTGGAATGACAAATTGCAGAGACTCCAGGTAAAAACCCCTAACGATAATATGAATACCATGCTTAACACATGGAATCTCTACCAGTCAGAAGTGAATGTAATGTTCTCCAGATTTGCTTCCTTCATTGAGGTAGGTGGTAGAACAGGTCTGGGCTATAGAGATACAGCCCAGGATGCAATGACAATTCCTCATTCTAATCCTGCTATGTGCAAGAAGAGAATAGAGCAGCTTTTAAATGGTCTTACTTCCTTTGGATATGGACTCCACCTCTTTGATCCAGCCTGGTTTGAGGAGGATAAAAACAAGAAGAAACCATTTAAGTCTCCAACTGTTATCCCTACTATGGATAAGGGCTCTTATGTCCATGGAATCGAGGATGCCTGCGCAGATGATGCCCTGTGGATTATTCCTTCAATCGTAGAATATATCCGAGAAACAGGAGATATGTCCTTTGCCGACAAGGATATTCCATATGCAGATGGTGGCTCAGGCTCAGTATATGACCACATGAAAAAGATTCTGGATTTTTCATATGAGCAGGTAGGTAGCCATGGCATTTGCAAGGGCCTGAGAGCAGACTGGAATGACTGCTTGAATTTGGGCGGTGGAGAATCTGCTTTGGTTTCATACCTTCACATTCAAGGACTTAAATACTTCCTTTACCTGGCAGAAAAACTGGGCAGGGCTGAGGATGTAGAAAAATATTCAAAGATGAAAAAAGAGGTAGAGGATACCTGCAACGAAAAACTCTGGGACGGCAACTGGTTCCTCCGTGGCTTTACAGCCTCTGGCAAAAAGATTGGTACCCATGCAAATGCTGAGGGCAAGATTCACCTTGAATCAAATGCCTGGGCAGTTTTGTCTGGTGCCTCTGGTCAGGAGAGAGGCGAGAAGGCTCTTGATAGTGTTTATGAAAACCTCTTTACGCCTTATGGAATCAAATTAAACGGACCAAGCTATACAGTGCCTGATGACGAGATTGGATTTATCACAAGAGTTTATCCAGGTCTCAAGGAAAACGGTTCTATTTTCTCTCATCCAAACCCATGGGTATGGGCTGCAGAATGTACATTGGGCCGAGGGGACAGGGCTATGGAGTATTACAATGCCCTCTGTCCTGCAAGACAAAACGACATGATAGAAATCAGACAGGCTGAGCCATATTCTTATTGCCAGTTTATTATGGGCCCGGACCACACAGGATACGGCCGTGCCAGACATCCATTTATGACAGGTTCTGGTGGTTGGGCATATTATTCAGCAACCAGATATATGTTGGGAATCAGGCCAGACTTTGACAAACTTGTTGTTGATCCATGTATTCCTCACGATTGGGACGGATTTGAGGCACAGCGAGTTTGGCGTGACGTAACATACCATATTAGCGTGGAGAACCCAAATCATGTCCAAAGGGGCGTGAAAGAGATATATGTTGACGATACTCTTGTGGATTGCATCAAGTATTCGGCTGACAAAAAAGAGGTTAATGTAAAGGTAGTAATGGGTTAAAGGGAGGAAATGTCTTGATTAAGTTTGGAACAGGTGGCTGGAGAGCCACAATTGGAGATGAATTCATCAGAAGCAACATTGAGTTGGTGGCAAAGGCCCTCTCAATGAAAATTAAGGATGAAGGAAAGGAAAAATTGCCTGTAATTATAGGTTACGACAAAAGATTCCTTTCGAAGGAAACAATGCAGTGGCTTGGACAGGTTTTTGCAGCAGAGGGTATCAAGGCCTTTTTGGTAAATAAGGCAGCCCCTACTCCACTAATTATGTTCTATGTTTTAAAGCACGACCTGGAGTATGGTTTGATGGTCACAGCCAGCCACAACCCAGCCCTATATAATGGAATTAAAATCTTTACCAAGGGGGGCAGGGATGCTGATGAAAATACCACAAATGAAATCGAGGCATATGCTAAGAGAGTGGAAGATGAAGGAATAGCCATCAATTCAATGGAATACAATGAGGCTGTAGAAAAGGGCCTCATCGAAGAAATTTATCCACTCAATGAATATCTTGATAATATTATTGCCAATGTAAATATGGAAGCAATTAAAGATGCCAACTTGCGAGTGGCCTTAGACCCAATGTATGGTGTTTCGGAGATTCCTCTGAAAACCCTCCTTATGACAAGCAGGTGCGATATTGTTACCATCCATGATAGCCATGACACCCTGTTTGGAGGAAAACTTCCAGCGCCTAGCGCTTCAACTTTGAGGCCACTCATTGCTCAAATGATGGATTACAAATTTGACATTGGTATTGCTACAGATGGAGATGCAGATAGACTTGGTGTTGTAGATGACAAGGGCAGATTCCTCCATCCAAATGATATTCTTGTCTTATTGTATTATTACTTGGTAAAATATAAAAAGTGGACAGGCCCAGTAGTTAGAAACATTGCAACTACCCACATGCTTGATAGGGTTGCTGAGCGTTTTGGGGAGAAATGTTACGAGGTGCCTGTAGGTTTTAAACATATCTCTGCAAAGATGACAGAGGTAAATGCTTTGATAGGAGGAGAATCCTCAGGAGGTCTGACAGTAAGGGGACATATCAATGGCAAGGATGGTATTTATGCAGCCATGCTTCTCATCGAGATGATTGCTGTCACAGGCAAAAGCATTTCACAGGTATACGACGAGATAACCGAAGAATGTGGAGCAATTCACATGGAGGAAAGGGATTATCACTTTACTCTAGAGGAGAAGGAGAGAATGACCAAACTCCTCATGGAGGAGAAAAAGTTGCCAGAACTTCCATTTGAAATTGATCATGTATCATATTTGGATGGTTCCAAGGTTTACTTCAAAAATGGTGGTTGGGTAATCGGCAGATTCTCAGGAACTGAGCCACTCATTCGTATTTTCTGCGAGATGCCAGATGGGGCAGACGCAATTAAGGTTTGCCAGATTTACGAGAAATTCCTGGGGCTATAAATTATGAAAAAAATTAAGAGTAGAAGAACTAGACTTGCCACCCAGATGGTGGGGATGATTATTTTGTGCTGGATAATACCATTTCTAGCCCTGTCGGTTCTCTTCTACTCTTTTTTTTATGTCAGAAATATTGAAAAGAACAAGGAGACGATTCTTTCTTCTATAGTGAGTGTAACTGACTTGTGCCAGGCCAATCTGGACAAAATCTACGAGGAAAGTCTTAATGCATCCTATGATGGCCTCATCAGAAAGGCCTATGAGAAATATCTCAAAGACGGTGACGAATATCAGATGCACAAGCAGGTTACCAACTATCTCAATTCTACTTACAAGTACAGCAAACTGATTTCCAATACCATAATCCTATATTCTGAAGACGTAAAATTAGAATACTACACCTACTCTAATGTGGCGGGTGCTACCTATAGAAATATTGATGAGTTTACGGAAAACACCAAGGAAGTGGTAAAGGCTGAGGCTGAAAGCCTGGGCACAGGGGCCAAATTGGTATACAACAATGGACATCTTTATGTGGTGAGAAACCTGGTGCGCAGCAATTATCAGCCCTTTGCCACCATTGTAATGGAAGTGAACACAGGCAAATGTTTTGACGCCCTGTCTGATGTTATCTACGAGACGGATGGAGAAATATACCTGGATGGGGGCAGAATCTTTTCTTACACAAGTCTTGATAGCAGCCAGGATATTTTTGATGCCAAGGACAGTATCGAGGAATTCTACAATGAGAAACTCATAAATATTAGGGCTGTCAGCACCAGAATAATAAAGGGTTATGACAGGGAGAGGGCCATCACCTATGGGGCTGTAAAATTTGAAGACCAGACTGTTGTCTTTGTGGCAAGTCTTGATTCCTTTGCAATTAATGCGGAGATTGTGGCCTTCAGATACCTGTTTTTCACAGTGGTGGTTTCCTTTATAGTGCTCACCTTTGCCATCTATTATTTCTTCAAGAAAAACATTAATAGACCTATTGGCAAATTGGTGGATGCATCTCAAAAAATTGGTGATGGAGAATATGGATTCAAGATTGAAACCTACGCCAGCAATTATGAGATGCATAGACTTGTTGATAACTTTAACAATATGTCAGAAAAACTAAATAAGTACTTCAACGAAATTTTGGCAGAGGAAGTGGCGGTGAGAGATGCCAGGTTAAAGGCCTTACAGTCTCAAATCAATCCTCATTTTTTGAACAACACCCTGGAGATTATTAACTGGCAGGCTAGAATGTCTGGAAATGATAATGTGTCAGAAATGATAGAGGCCCTTTCAACAGTTATGAATGCAGCCTTGGACAGGGAAAACAAGCCGGAGGTTCTTTTAAAGGACGAGTTGGAGTTTGTTCAGGCTTTTGTACATATTATCAAAGCCCGATTTGGAGACAGGTTTATTTTTGAGGAGGATGTAAAGGTGGATTCGGAAGCCTACTATATCCCTAGACTTATCATCCAGCCATTAATCGAGAATGTGGTGGAACACGGCAGGGATGATGACGGCAAAATATATGGTAGCCTGGAAATATATGCAGATGATGAATTCCTAAATATCATCATCAAAAATAGGGGCTCTTTATCGGATGAGGACAGAGAAAAAATAGAGGGCCTTTTGGCTGGAGCAATAGATCTGGGAGACAACCACAATATTGGCATTAGAAATGTACACCAGAGACTGCAAATTATGTATGGTCAAAGGAGCGGACTGTCAGTTTATACCCAAAGAAATGTTGTCACAGTTTGCCAATTAAAAATTGAACTTGCCAAAATTAGACAAAAGTTGCCAATTTAATTCATTCAAAGAAACCCACTTTCTTACTAGAATATAATCATCAACAAGGAGTGATTTAAGAATCACGCATATTAAAAGGAGGGTTAATACATGAAAAAAGCAACAGCGCTTCTTCTTAGCGGAATGATGGCACTGTCTATGGTAGGATGTGGAGCTTCAGATACAGCTACTACAGAAGAGCCTACTACAGACACAGCTGCAGAAGCAGAGGACACTACTAGTGCACCAGAGGGTGGAGTAACAATTCAGGTTACAACAACTTATGCAGGTGAGGACACAAATGCTCAGAATTACAAGGATGCAGTAGCAGCTTGGGAGGCTGAGACAGGTAACAAGGTTGAGGATAGCTCAGCAACATCTGATGAGACATTCAAGTCAAGAATCGTAACTGATTTTGAGGCAGGATCAGAGCCAGATGTTCTTTTCTACTTCAACGGTGTTGATTCAAACCAGTTTGTAGAGCAGGGCAAGGTTGTTTCTGTTGATGAAATCAGAGAAACATATCCAGACTATGCTTCAAATATGAAGGATGATTTGCTTGGAGCATCTCCAGCAGACGGCGTTAACTACTCTGTACCAGTTAATGGATACTGGGAGGGTATGTTCGTAAATAAGGAAGTTTGCGAGGCAGCAGGTGTAGAGGTTCCTACAGCAGATACAACATGGGAAGAGTTCATGGATATCTGCGCAACAATCAAGGATGCAGGTTACACACCAATTGCTTGCTCACTTCAGGAAGTACCTCACTACTGGTTCGAGTATGCAATCTACAATCACCAGGATGCTAAGACCCACAACACACTTCCAACTTCAGCTGATGATGAAATCGGCCAGGCTTGGGCAGCAGGTCTTAACGACATCAAGGGTCTTTATGAGGATGGATTCTTACCAGAGAACACACTTACAGCTACAGACGCTGAGACATTCCAACTCTTTACAGAGGATAAGGCAGCATTCCTTATCGATGGCTCTTGGAAAGTTGGTGGTATCGAGTCAGCTGTAGATGATATTGAGAACTTTACAGTTACTCATGTTCCAGGTATGGGAAATCGTAAGTCAACAGATGAAATCGGTGGCCTTTCAATGGGTTATTTCATCACAAGAAAAGGTTATGATGATGCTGACAAGCAGGCAGCTTGCGTAAGTTTCGTTGAGTACATGACAAGTGATGAAGTTGTTTCTAAGTTTGCTGGAACATCTGTTACAGCTCTTAAGAACGGTGCAAAGCCAGACACAAGCTCATTTACAGCACTTGGTAATGCAGCACTTGAGTATGCTGGATCATTCACAGGCATCTCTCCTGCAGTTCAGGATAATTTAAATGAGGCAGCTCGTGCTCCTATCTTTGGAGATATGGCTTCTATCGTAAAGGGTAGCGTGGATGCAGCTGATGCAGTAGCAGAAGTACTTAGCATTGCTAATGAATAAGTAATTTTGTAGCATCCACCCGGAGTCAAATAAACTATTGTACTTCGGTTGGATGCTATTTTTATGCAAATTTTTAAGCTTTAAAAGGGGGCAAGTAATGACAGCAAGAATATATAAAAATAAAAAAGCAGTACCATTCTTTCTCATACCAGCCTTTCTTTTTATGTTTGTTTATCTGTATTATCCTTTCGTGCAAAATATCATTAATTCCTTCATGCACATCAAATACATTGGTACATCTGGTGGGGAATTAAACACTCCTGTATTAAAGAATTACATCACAATGATTCAAGATCCTAAGATGCTTATCGCCCTGAAAAACACAGGGATTATGATTATAGCAACTATCATAGGACAGGTTGGACTGGCATTATTATTTGCACTATTAGTAAGCAACATTAAAAAGGGAAGCGGATTTTTTAGAACAGTATTTTTCTTTCCAATTGTAATTTCGGCAACAGCATTAGGTTTGTTATTTAACCTGATTTTCTTATACGACAAGGGAATGATCAACCAGATTCTCCAGTTTGTGGGATACCTGGATATATCAACCAATGAGCTTATTGACTGGAAGGCGGAGCACGCCATGTTTACCATGATGACTCCTGTTATCTGGCAATATGTAGGCTTCTATTTCGTAATACTTTTGACTGGCCTGGCCGGCATTCCTCAGGAGTTATATGAGGCAGCATTTATAGACGGCGGCACCAAATGGCAGACAGTAAAATATATTACCCTGCCACTTCTCAAAAACTCTATTGCCACCTGTGTGGTTTTGGCGGTTACCGGTGCATTAAAAGTATTCGATTTGCCTTGGACCATGTTTGTAAACGGTATGTCAGATACCTGGCTCACTGGTACCTACATGTATTCAAAGGTTTACTCAGATGCGGATTACGCATCGGCAATAGCGGTAGTAATAGTTGTGCTTGGTGTTGTTTTATCAGTTGTGGTAAACAGGATATTCAGGCAGGACGCAGACTATGATGCATCATAAAAAGGGGAATACACTATGAACAATACTAAAAGTAAAAAACTTCATATTAGTCCGGGAATGGTTGTGGTTTACCTCCTTTTGATACTGTGGTCTCTTACTACTATATTTCCACTTGTATGGTCTGTACTCAACTCCTTCAAAAACAAGAAGATGATTTACAGCAACTCATTTTCACTTCCAATTGGAGATGCTTTTTCTCTGGACAATTACAGAAATATTTTCGCCAATTACAACATTCTTTCTGCATACAGAAATTCATTTGTAATCTCTGGCACAGTAGCTTTGGTTGTTATTCTCTTTGCGGGAATGGCAGCATATGTGCTTACCAGATATGATTTTGTGGGCAAGAGTATTTTAAATGCTCTCTTATATGCAGGAATGATGTTCCCAATTTTCTCTACTATCATTCCAGTACTCAGAATGCAGGCGAGTTGGGGAATTGTTAATACCAGTTCTGTCCCAGTAAACTTGCTTTCGGTAATACTGCCACAGATAGCAGGAAACCTCTCTTTCGCAATTATTGTGCTTTCATCCTACATTAGGACTCTTCCTATTGAGCTGGAGGAAGCAGCCCATATGGAAGGCTGCAACATTTTCCAAATCTTTTTTAGAATTGTAATGCCCCTTTGCAGACCTTCATTTGTAACAGTTGGAATTTTCTCATTCCTTTGGTCCTACAACGATCTGTTTACACAGATGTTCTTCCTTCGTACAAAGGACAACTGGGCTATAACAATCCTGTTAAATAACATTGCCAGCAAAGAGGGTGTAAACTACGGAGCCTTATTTGGTTCTGTTACCCTGATTGTTATTCCAGTCCTTATAATTTACTTGGTATTAAATAAGCAGATTATAAAGGGTATGACAGTTGGAGCGGTAAAAGGATAGTTGAAAAAAATTTTCAGTTGTAGCATCATTATAGTTGCAATTTGATTAGTTTTTACATTTGTGCCGGTATTCGGCTGCATTAAATAGGGGGATTTAATGTACAAGGTTGTAATAGTTGATGACGAGCCGGTTATTTGTCAGGGTTTGCAACAGACAGTTAAATGGGACGAATTTAACTGCCAGGTTTCTGGGGTGGCAAACGATGGCAAAGAGGGGCTAAAGGTTATCAAGGATGTAAAACCTGATATCGTATTTTCTGACATAGCAATGAATACTATGGATGGATTGACTATGGTTGCCGCTATTAAATCAGAGTTTCCTAATATCGAGGTCACACTTTTGACCGGATATAGAAATTTTGATTATGCCAAGGAGGCAGTCAATCTGGGAGTTAGGAGATTTCTTCTCAAACCATCCAAGATGTCAGAACTCACTGAGGCCATAGAGGCCATGGTTAGCCACTTAAAATTGGCTGAATCAAATGAGGATACACCATCAGAGAGCCAGGAGTCATTTTTTGACCTGTCTGATGAGCGAGAGGCTTTTATCTATAATTTCTTTTTAAAGGAGAATATGGATGGTTTGTCAGAAGCAAACCTCTTTATAGTAAAAAAAGCCCTGCTTTACATCTATGACAATTACAATCAAAAACTCACCCTTACCCAGGTGGCAGAATACTGTTATGTTTCATCATGGCATTTGTCAAAACTATTAAACCAGGCCGTAGGCCATGGATTTTTAGATATTATTAATCTAATCAGATTGGAAAAAGCAAAGGTCCTGTTGGGGGATGGCACCAGAAAGGTTCAAGACGTCGCGGAGATGGTTGGCTTTATGGATGTGGCCCATTTCTCTCGCAGTTTTAAAACCTACACTGGCATATCTCCAAAAGAATACAGGATATGGTAGAAAGGATTTATTAAAATGAGAGTTTATGCAGAAAAGACATATGATGATATGAGCAAGCGCGCTGCCAGCGTCATCGCAGCACAGGTTGTAAACAAGCCTGATTGTGTACTTGGTCTTGCTACAGGTTCATCACCAGTTGGCACATATAAAAAGTTAGTAGAATGGTACAATGCAGGAGATATTGATTTCTCTCAGGTTAAGTCCGTAAATTTGGATGAGTATGTTGGACTTGATGGCAGCAATGACCAGAGCTACAGATACTTTATGGACACCAATTTCTTCAATCACGTAAATATCGATAAAAACAATACATACGTACCACAGGGTACAGAACTGGACGAAGCAAAGGCTTGTGGTAATCACGAGGCTATTATCAAAAAGTTAGGCGGTGTTGATTTACAACTTTTAGGTATCGGGAGAAATGGTCACATTGGATTCAACGAGCCAGATGACCACTTTACAAAGGATACTCACAGAGTAGACCTTACACCTAGCACAATCGAGGCAAATGCTAGATTCTTTGCAAATGAGGATGAGGTTCCAAAGCAGGCATACTCAATGGGAATCAGAACAATTCTCTCAGCAAAAAAGATTCTTATTGTTGCTTCTGGAGAGGACAAGGCTGAGGCTATTGCAAAGTCATTCTTTGGTCCTATCACTCCTGAGGTACCAGGATCAGTTCTTCAGCTTCACCCAGATGTTACATTAGTTGCTGATGCAGCTGCCCTTTCAAAAGTAAAAGATATTGCAGATTTCAAGAATGTTTAGACCTTGTAAATATTGCCACAAATGTGAAATTTTTGTGATTTATCCCCAGAACTTATCTCTGGGGATTTTTTATATTGTATAATCTAGTAATAATGCAGATATATTTTTGTACTGAGGTATGATTTATGACAGAATTTTTTACGCCTGATTTTTTATTTGAATTAGTTGCGACTGCAATCGGATTTGTTACCTTTATAAAACTCATTTCTAAAAATGTATATATAAACAATCACAAACTACTGCCTAGTATAGTGGCGACTATTGTTATATACGATTTTTATCATTTAATGGTCCCTTTTATGAAGGGACAATCTGCTTTGGACATGTTGTACCTAATGTGCGATATGTGCGCCATAGTAATTCTCTTTTTGATTTTCTATTATGTGCTTTTTCTCAGGGATATCAAAAACATATTATGGATAGTTGTGGTGACTTTGCCAATCATGGTGGGCCTTTGCGCATATGAAGCAGATGCTTACAGGGCGGGTAGGACCAATACTGCTATAGTGGAGATGGTGGCGGTTGTCACTGTCTTTTTATCTAGCCTTGCTTCTGAGGGCCTTTCAGAAAAGCGCAACTATTTTGACATGCAAGATAGGACCATTGCCAGATATATGTTGGCTGCATGTACATTTGCAATGTTAGGATTTGTCATGCAGATTATTTTCCCTCAGTATGAGTGGCTACGCACCTTTGGCTTTGCATTGGATTGCCTAATTTTTTATTGGATGGCAGATACCAACCAGATTGAGGATACGGCCAACATCCTAAGAGGCACCTTGTACGACAGGTTGGAGTATCCAATAGGTCTTGTAAATGCAGACTTTTATGTGGTGGATGTAAACCAGGCGGCGCGCAGGGTTTTTGCTAATACTGAAGATATTGTTTACGCTTTCAAAGACGGAAACCCTAACAAGATTTTTACCTATGGTAAGAGAATGGTAGAAAGCGGAGAGAATGATGAAGAGGTCCTGTTTATGGACAGGTGGTATCAGATTCATTGGCAGAATGTGTCTAATGACAAGGGTACCAAGGGATATATTTTTACTGCGACAGATATTACAGAAAAACAGAAGGAGAATACAGAGGCAAAAATGGAAGTTGCTCAAAAGAGCAAATTCCTTGCAAATATGTCCTATGAATTGAGAAGCCCACTTCATTCAATTATGGGTATCAGCGATATTCTTATAGATAGGGATGATATATCTATTAAAAACAAAGGGTTGATTGACCATATTAAAAGGTCATCAGAAAACCTCCTTGAATTGGTGGATACAATTTTGGATTACAGCAAGATTGGGTCTGACAGTCTTGAATTTGCTGACAAGGAGTATGATACTGCAGAACTCTTTGAGAGTATGACAGTAACAACCTTGGCTAATATAGAGAACAAGCCAATTGAGTTTAGCACTGAATGTGTTACAGAATTTCCTAAGTTCCTTATTGGAGATGTAATTCGTGTGCGAGAAATCTTTCATAATCTGTTCTCAAATGCTATTAAATACACTGACAAAGGTCTTATTAAGTGCCGCCTTTCTTTTGATATCCAAGATGATGATAGGGTAAAAGTTAATTTTGAGGTAAGCGACACAGGTGCAGGAATGACCCAGGACCAGCTTGACCAACTCTTCAAAGAATACATTTCTAGCGATGAGGAATCTGCCCTTGAGGGAACAGGACTTGGCCTAACCATCACAAAACTTTTGATAGAAAAGATGGGTGGACACATCTATGCCTCCAGCGAGGAGGGAGTGGGTTCTAAATTCTATGGAGACTTTTTCCAGTCATGGACCAGAGGGGAGATGCGTTCTCCTAAGATATTTAACAGAGTTACTATTTCTCTCGTAAAGAGCGGATTTAGCAATGCTTACCTAAAGCCTGAGTATATTTATCCTGAGGCAAAGGTGCTTATTGTAGATGATATGGAGGTTAACATTGGCATCATAAAGCAACTTATATCTCCATGGAAGGTCCAGGTTGTAACAGCCACAGATGGTATGCAGGCTCTGGAGGCTGTGGCAAAAGACCACTTTGATTTGATATTTATGGATCAAATCATGGAGCCGATGAATGGACTGGAGACCTGTGATGAGATTAAAAAAATCTCGGATGTACCAATCGTCCTTACCACAGCCAATATTATTGATGAAGTCCAGAGAATTATGGCAAGACACGGCTTTGTAAATTATCTGTCAAAGCCAATTCATGCTTCCCATGTAAAACTTATTTTGGAAAAATACCTGCCAAAGTCACTGGCTGTAAATATTAACAACAGGCAAACAAATGTGGAGGATGACCTGACTATTACAAGAATTTACAGGGAAACCCTTTCTGCTTTTGTGCAGGAGATGGGACCTACACTTCTTGCCCTCCCTAAACTAAAAAATAATGACCTGAACGGCCTTGTTGCAAAACTCCACGGGATAGAGGATGCATGTAAGCAGATAGGTAGAAAACTATTGGCTGAGCAGGCCCTGATTCTGCAGATGGCTATTAAGACAGATAATCTCCGATTCTTGGAGGAGCACTTTGATACCTTCTTGGGAGATTTGGCGGATGTTGTAGACGATATTACAAAAGAACTGACTCAATTCAATTCGGATTCAAAATTCTCCTCAGATATATAGCATCTGTGTAGTCTGACTGTTTTTCTCTGCCCAAATTGACGTATTAGTGGCAATTGATATATAATTAAACGAGTTTTGAAATAAGCAAAAAAGGAAAGAAAAATGGCTGATTATGTATTGAGTTGCTGCTCTACAGCAGACGTAACTGAGGACTTTCTCAAAAGCAAAAACATTGCCCATGTATGCTTTCATTACTATATGGATGACAAGCCTTTCGTGGACGATTTATTCAAATCAAGGACCCCAGAGGAGTTTTACGGGGCCATGGTTGATGGTGTAATGACCAGGACCTCTCAGGTCAATGCTGATGAATATTATAATTACTTCAAGAAATTCATGGATGAGGGCAAGGACATTGTTCATGTTACCCTCTCTGGTGGCATTTCTGGAGCAATTAATTCTGCAAAAATTGCAGAGGAACAAATCAAGGAAGAGTATCCTGACCGCAAGATTTACGTTTTTGATTCTTGCTCAGCATCTGCAGGCTATGGTCTTATTATGGACAAATTGGCAGAACTGAGAGATGGTGGGGAATCAATTGATGATATTGTTGATTTCCTTGAAAAGAATTTACAGAGGCAGAATACCTGGTTCTTTACCACTGATTTGACCTTCTTTATCAGAGGAGGCAGGATCTCAAAGGTTAGTGGTTGGTTTGGCACCGCTCTTAATATTTGCCCACTTCTAAATGTTAATTCTGAGGGTAAACTTATCCCACGTCAAAAGTGTCGTGGCAAGAAAAACGTTAAAAAGGCGGCTTTAAACCAGGTATTAGAACTTATTGAAAATGGCACAGACTACAATGGCAAAATTTTCATTACCCACTCTGTTTGTCTTGATGATGCAAGAGAGATGGCAGACCTTTTAGAGAGTGCTCTTCCTAATCTTGCAGAGCCAATCAAGATTTTTGACATTGGACCTACAATCGGTGCCCATACAGGCCCTGGTACAGTTGCCATCGGTTTCTGGGGAGCAGAGAAAACACTATGAGAGAAAAAATCAAAGAATTAAAGTTAAACATTACCTTATCAGGAGTGATTAGCATTGTCATCGGTATTTTGCTGCTTGTTTATCCACAGGAGAGCATTTCTACCATAGGCATGATTCTTGGAGTTGTTGTCATTCTTTCTGGGCTGGCAGTCATCTTTAGCCAACTTTTTGACTTTAATAAAAATATTATGGGAACAGTGGTAGGTATTGTACTTGTCATCC
This sequence comes from Pseudobutyrivibrio sp., assembly GCA_024684955.1. Classification (GTDB taxonomy): domain Bacteria; phylum Bacillota; class Clostridia; order Lachnospirales; family Lachnospiraceae; genus Pseudobutyrivibrio. The sequence continues at coordinate 2,279 of JAIKWH010000023.1, read as the reverse complement.
TAGGAATCTGGATTTTTACCGGTCCATCTGTGATTCTTTCCCTCATTCCTATTGCCATAGGAGTTATGCTTGTGATTCATGGAATCCAGGATTTTACAATGGCAATCGAAGGTGCAAAGGCTCACATGGATATGCCATGGATTGGATTTGTTATTGCAATAATCAATATTATCCTTGGACTTGTCTGCATAGCAAATGCCTTTACTGTTATTAATCTTGCTTTTAGAATCATTGGACTTATGATGATTTTTGATGGCATTACTGATATAGGTCTTGTTCACAGGGTGAGAAAGGCAACAAACTCTGTTGTGGATTCTTATATTACTGAAGAGGAAGATTTGTAATGCGCCAGGAGAAATTTAAAATGGAAAGGACAGGCCTGCTGGAGGTGGGAGATGTTCTTCCTATAAAGGAGTACACTGTTGGAGTTTCTTATTACTATGTTTTAGGAAACTCCTATGCTATGTCTGCAAACTATTCTATTCTTGATAGAATAAAGTCTACAGAGGGAAAGGTATTAAATGTGGAGGAGACTCCAAGAGGCTATTATGTAACAGTTGAGGTTGAGTAAACTCAGGTTAAACACTATGAACAGTCAATCACAAAGAGAAATAGATGCTGCCCTGGCAGAAAGCCTTAAAGAACTTGCTGCCACCAAGCCTATTGAAAAGATTACAATTAAAGAGATTACTGATAAGGCCGGAGTTATTCGGCCTACTTTTTACAATCACTTTCAAGACAAGTATGAACTCTTAGAATGGATTGTTAAAAATGAGGTCTTCGCCCCCGCGGAGCCATTGATGTCGGCGGGAATGCTAAAAGAGGCTGTGACCTTTATTCTAACCACCTTAGAAAATGGCAAGGCCTTTTACAAAAAGGCAGTACAACTGGAAGGTCAAAATTCTTTCAATGAGATTATTGACCGCTGTGTATATGATGCCATAGAAAACCATTTGGATATAAATAAGATTACAGCCTTGGCTGATTATCCTTGGTTCACCTCACAATTGGTGGCAGAGTTTTTGTCACATGCCATCTCTTGGGGGATTATCGAGTGGATAAAGAAGGGGATGACAGTCCCTGTTACAGAACTTGCAGATGTCTATGTCAAACTATTTAATAGGTCAATCATAGAAGTGGTGGCTGGAAATAAAAACAAATAAGGTCTTTTGACATATAAGGAGTTATTATGAATTGGATAGAGAACCTGTTTATTATTGCAGGTGTTACATTTGATATATTTGCTACTATGGAGATACAGGGGTCTATGATTCCTCAGATTAAAAAGAGAAACATAATCATAGCCTTCATTGTTGTGGCAGTATTGGAAAATATATTTTTCTTTGGGGGGTATGCGGTATGCTACCTCTTGGCCCAAAATGGATATATAGCAACTCCAGAAGAATATGGAAAGATAATTGCTGTTGTGGCCCTTTTCCTCTTAGGAGGCAGATTGGTGATAAAGGCAATTAAGCAAGAGTTTGTAAATGAGAGAAGAAGAGATGGCCTTAGAGTTTGGGACTATATCAAATTCGTTATTGTTTCCAGCATATATACTGCGGTGGCAGGTATTGTGTGTGGCCTGGTTGGAGCCAGTGTATTTTCTGTCCTGGCAATCATAGTGGTTGTTTCATTTGTCATGGTTTTTGGAGGTCTTTATACAGGACTCCACTATGGATTTGAGAAAAAGACTATAGCATATGTCCTTGGGGCAATTTCCCTTTGGGGAGTAGCGGCAGAGATTCTTGTCCATAAGATTTTGATGCTACTATAGTTTTGCTAGAATTGAATCTTTCAACATAAGATTAGAATTATTGACCTGCTCTTTTAGCAGGTCTAATTTTTTGCCTTCAGAATTTGCCTTGTAGCAATCTGCCAGCAAAATATAAGATTCGCTGACATCAGTTTTTGTGCCAACGCTGTACTCTAAAATGCCAATAGCTTCCTGTGTTTTGCCTTGGTCTATAAGGATTTTCGCATAAGAATTTAAGAGGACTACAAGCCTGTCGTAGCAGTCGCCCATCTGAGATAATTTTTCAAAATTAGGAAGCCCATACATGGTTTTAAGTTCTGTGTTTGTAATGCCTGAAAAGTTGACAATCTCCTGGTCAGAAAGTTCTTTGATTTCATTCTCTATGGCAATGATTTCTGGATCAGATGAAAAACCAAATGGAAATTTATCCAAAGGTATAGTGAGATAGTGGAGTTTTGAAATATCCTTGGCAGGGGTGGAATTGGCAATTCTTTCCCTCCTCCAGAATTCTTTGTCAGCCTGGTCC
>JAIKWH010000006.1 GCA_024684955.1 Pseudobutyrivibrio sp. | reverse complement strand
TAGTTGCTTTACCTCTCCGTTCAATAAGAAATGCGACAAAGTGAATTTGTGGGACGCAGGCGCCGCACTTTATGCGACGTCCTGTCACTGTCGTGCTCTCGCCGACGTCCTGTCGGCTCACGCCTGCGTCCTCACAAATTCACTTTTGCATTTCTAATTTCACTGCGAATCATAAAGCAACTATCTCCTAAAGGCCCCTGCAAGATTTCAATTCAGTTTATGAGTGTCTGTGTCAGACACACTTTTTTGAAGAATTGTAAAGAATTTAAAAGACAGGTATTAATAAAGGATGCGAGTCTGGGGCAATTAGAAAAACTTAGAATTTTAGCTGCAGTCAGAAAACTTGGGCCCATGGCCTTTGGAGAGGGTCTTTAGAATAAATAACATTGCTGTGGGGCAGGGCCGGGGGCTGGGGATTGGGGCACAGGGCTTGCCGGGGCCGGTTATGTAAAATTCTATTTTTGGGAGAAATATGGTAAAATAACTAGCGGTATTTTAGATATTTTACGAAGATCGAGAGTTTTGGAGATACGATGAGCGAGTTTGTTATAAAGGTCGAAAATGTAGATAAGATATATAAGTTGTTTGATTCTAATAAGGCTAGGGTGGCGGATACCCTGGGCCTGACTAGGAAGAAGAGATATAAGGAGCACTATGCCCTAAAGGATATGTCCTTTGAGGTGAAAAAGGGTGAGTGCGTGGGATTGATTGGTACCAATGGTTCGGGTAAGTCGACGATTTTAAAGATTATTACTGGGGTACTTTCGCCTAGTAAGGGAAAAGTGGAGGTGGATGGCAGGATTTCGGCTCTCTTGGAGCTGGGGGCTGGCTTTAACCAGGAGTATACGGGTATCGAGAATATTTATCTCAATGGTACTATGTTGGGATATTCCAAGGAGGAAATCGATGAAAAGTTGGATGACATTCTCTCCTTTGCGGATATAGGGGACTTTGTTTTCCAGCCGGTAAAGACTTATTCCTCAGGTATGTTTGTGCGATTGGCCTTTGCGGTGGCTATCAATATTGATCCGGAGATCCTCATTGTGGATGAGGCTCTGTCTGTTGGTGACGTATTTTTCCAGGCAAAGTGCTACAAAAAGTTTGAGGAATTTAAGGCGGCAGGCAAGACTATTCTTTTTGTTTCTCACGACTTGGGCGCCATTAGCAAATACTGTGACAGGGCTATCCTTATCAACAAGGGTGACAAGGTAGGGGAGGGCACTCCAAAGGATATGATTGATATCTATAAAAAGATTTTGGTGGGCCAGGAGCCAGTTTTAAATTCTAGGGTGGATGCACTAGAGGCATTGGATGAAAACCTAGGGGCGGCCCTGGAGGATGGCAAAAAGTGGAAGGACAATTATCAGCTTAATCCTAATGTAAATGAGTATGGTGATGGCAGGGCTTCCATTGTTGACTTTGCAGTTATTGACGACAATGGCAACTATACCAATGCCATCATGAAGGGCAGCCAATTTACTGTCAAATCAAAGGTTCATTTTAATACAGATATAGAAAATCCAATTTTTACACTTACCTTTAAGACATTAAAGGGCATCGATGTGACAGGCACCAACACCATGTACGAAAAATGCGACGTGGGCCTTTGCAAAGAGGGTGAGGAATATGTGGCCACATTTACCCAGACCATGGATATGCAAGGTGGGGAATATCTTATGTCCATCTCTTGTACAGGATATGATGGGGTGGATTTTGTTGCATATCACAGGCTCTATGACCTGATGAATATCACAGTTGTAAGCACAAAAAATACAGTGGGATTCTATGATATGAATTCCAGGGTTTCAGTTGAAAAAGTCAAATAAATTAAGGCTTCTTCTAGATTCTCTCCTGAGGGAGAAAGATAAAAGGGGATTAGATGATACAGGAAAAATATAACAACAAAATATGGTCTGATGGCACAGAGGAAAGCATCAGGACCTATTCTCACCTGAGGGCAAATATCCTGTCGCCTGTGGAGATTAAAGGCAGCGATACTGTCCTTTGCTTGGAGCCGGACTCTGTTTCCATGGTGGAATATCTGGAGGAAAAGGCAGAGTCCGTGACAGTAAAGTCTCAGGAGGATGAATTGCCTTCTGATAGATTTGATCTGGTGATTAGCCTTGGGTCTTTAAAGGAGACACCGGGGTCTATCAAAAAGATTTTGAATCCTGAGGGCAGGCTGGTGGTAGCCATCCCAAAGGAGGCAGGCACATTCTCGGTTGTTAAAAAACTAATTACTGAGGCCGGTTTTGATTCTATAGAAATTTACAGGGCATGCCCTGATTACCTATATACCAGCGAATTTTTTGCAGAAGATTATGCAGGGGGAGAAGCAGGTGACTATCTGCTTATAGCCAAATAATGGAAAAATTACTTTACGAAAAATTATCAAATGATCGCAATCCTGACTTTAATATTATCACAGATATTGTGGAGAGGGATGGAGAAAAAATCGTCATAAAACGTCCTGCTGACCAGGGGGCTAAAGGTCATATCAAAAGAGTTTTCGATGCCTACGAGGGACTCAAGGCTACTCTTGAGGGGTCAGAATTTCTTGTCAATGAAAGCACCCTTGTGGGGGATGCTATCGAGAGCCAGTTTCTTACAGGAGACCATCTGACTGCAGAGTATGGGGCAAAGTATGTGGAGGCTATCAAAAATGCCTACCTAAAAAATGCCACTGCATTCTCATCTAGCCCAGAGTTCGAGCAGGTCTTTGGTCAGGTTTCCTTTCCAATGGGCACCCTTGCCAGCAAATATATCGATATAGATTTAATCTTTGACAATATTATTAAAACATCTAGGGGTTGGGAAATCATCGACTACGAGTGGACTTTTGATTTCCTGATTCCTATTAATTATGTCCTTTACAGGGCGGTAAAATTTTCTGATCTGCCATCTAATCTGGTGGAGATTCCAGATGCTGAGCGAGAAATGTACGAAAAGATGGAGGAACATTTCCAGAGCAAGTATTGCTTTAAGGGAGTAAAAAACCTCCACGAATTGCAGGAACATGCCAAGAGCAGGTCTAAAAACAGCGCCGATTTTATCATCGCCAGCCGGGACTATCAGATCAAACAGTTGCAGGAATTGATTGCAGCAAAGGACGTTCACATCAGAAATATTGAGGCTGTAAATCAGCAGCTTAGAGAAATATACGACAACACAGTAAATACAAAAGGCTACAAGGCTTTAGAGTCCTTCCGAGGCTTTAAGGGATTTTTTACCGGCAAGTCTACCCCGGCCAGCCAGGCTAAAAAGGCTGCCAAAATAGCAGCAAAGGAGCAGAAGAGGCGACTCAAAGAGCAAAAAAAGCAGGCCGCAAAGGGTGAGGCAGAGCCATCTATCGCTGTGCATCTGCACTGCTACTATGTGGACCTTTTGCCAGAGTTTGTCTCATATTTTGCCAACATCCCATTCAAATTTGACCTATACATTTCCTGCCAGGAGAATGCTGATGTAAACGCCATCAGAGATGGTCTCAAGGAATTAAAAAGTGCCAAGGTGATTGATGTGCGCCAGCTTCCAAACAGGGGCAGGGACTTGGCACCACTTTATAGCAGATTTAGAGAGGAAATCATGACCCATGATTATTTCCTCCATGTACATACCAAAAAATCATTTTATTCCGGGGAGGAAAAGGCAGGCTGGAGACAGTTCTCACTAGAACTTTTACTGGGTTCTAGCGACAAGATTAATTACATCTTTGACCTTTTCAAAAACCAAAATGCAGGTCTTGTATATCCTGATATCCACGACCAGGTCCCTACCATTGCCTACTCATGGCTGCAAAACAAGGCCAGGGCAAAGGAACTTTTTGAAGAATTTAAACTGGGACAAATGCCTGAGGTATTTAACTATCCTGCAGGATCATTTTTCTGGGCAAGGACTGATGCCCTTGGTCCGATTTTTGAGCGGGCATACACATATGATGATTTTGAGAGAGAGCAGGGCCAAACCGATGGCACACTGGCTCACGCCCTGGAGAGAATTCTCCCATTTGTATCTAGAAAGCAGGGATACGATGATTACATTCTCTATTTAGAGGAGGGGGATACTGTCAAAAACAAGAGTCTCCGTCCATTTGCCAATGTATTAAAAATGGACAAGGAACTGCTCACTATGAAACTGGGAGCCTATGACATTGTTTCCTTTGACATTTTTGACACCTTGATTACCAGGTCAGTATTTGACCCAGATGATGTCTTTAGAATCATAGAGAATATTATCAAGGAAAAGTATGGCAAAAAGGTAGATTTCCTTTGCCTGAGAAAGAAGGCAGAGGCTGCAGCCACAGAAAAATTTGGCCCAGCCACCACCATAGACAAAATCTATATGGAGGTGGCCAAGGACAAGACCATAGGCAATTTTGCCATGGATATAAAGCGCCTGGAAAAGGACATTGAATACAATATCTGCATTCCTAGAAAGGAAATGGTAGAGGTATTTAACAACCTGAAAAACATGGGAGTTAAAATCATTCTGGTTTCAGACATGTACCTGTCTAGGGCAGACGTAGTTGGCATGCTGAGAAAGTGTGGCATCGGTGGCTTTGAGGAAGTCTTTATTTCCTGCGAGGTGGGAGCGAGAAAAGATGATGGCTCTATGTGGGATATTCTCTTGCAGGGGGTTGATCTGGACCGCTTTATCCACCTGGGAGACAACTTTGCATCTGACCTGCAAATCCTCATGGACAGACACATCCAGTGTCATCCAGTGATGAGCCCAAGGGCGCTTTTAGACCTTTCTGATTTTGCATATCTGAGAGAATATGCAAAGAAATCTCTTGGCAACAGCATCGCTCTTGGCCTGGCCATTAACGGAGGTATTTTTAATTCTCCATTTGCTTACGATGACAGGGGCAACCTGAAATTCAAGTCAATTTATGACTTTGGATTTACCACAATGGGACCTGTCATGGCTCGCTTTACCCAGTGGCTGGTGGACACAGAGGCAGAGAAAAATGAGCGCCTCCTATTGCTGGCAAGAGAGGGCTACGTAATGGAGCAACTCTTTAAGGCATATTGCAGCGCCAGGGGAGAGGACTTACCTGACATCAAATATTTCCTGGCCAGCCGCAGAGCATGTGCAGTACCGGCTCTTGAAAATGACGAGGACTTGAAAGAACTCCTTTCTCAGAAATATCAGGGCAGCTTTAGCAACCTCTTAAAGGAGAGGCTGGGCCTGGAGATTCACGAGGATGACCCAGATTTTGACATAAATTACCAGACTGAAATTGACACCATCATGGATAGGCTAAAGCCATATTCTGAGGAGTTGGCCGCAAATGCCAAGGCAGAAAAGCAGGCATTTATAAACTATTCTAAAGAATTCATTGATGATGCAAAGGATATAGCAGTTGTGGATGTAGGATTCTCCGGCACAATTCAGTATTTCCTTATGAAACTCACTGGCAGGGACATTGCGGGCCACTACCTCTGCCTGCATTCTAACAAGCCAGAGAGAATCGGCGGCAAGGCTGATGCCATCTTTACCATCAAAGACAAGGCAAAGATTGGGGACAGCAAGCTGCTTAAATACCAGTTATTCCTGGAGTCAGCCCTATCCGCTCCATTTGGTCAGCTGATCAAATTTGAGATGAAGGACGGCAAGCCTGTGGCAAAATACAAGGAGGACGACTATGTCAGCCAGGATGTGCAGGCTATGCAGCAGGGTATTATCGACTACTGCTCACAGTTTGCTGCTTCCTACAAGAGAATGGCCAGAGGCAGCTTTGCCGACCCTGGTCTTGTAGAAGATATTTTCTATGATATAATTTCTGCGGGCACATTGACTGAGGACCTGGTAAGAGAACTGTCTGTGGAGGACGCTTACAGCAAGGGCGGTGTCCAGAAATTTGACGTGCAAAGTGGCACATGGAAGGTAGATTAATTTGAGAGAAACTTTCAATGTGGTATTTATCCGATACCACCTTATAAAGAAAAATACATTATTGTTCCAGGGCTTTTATCCCTTTGACAATCCAAAGGGGTACAGGCTGGTGGCAGAGATGAACGGCAAGCCTTATGACATGGATATCACAGTAAATGAAGGCAACGAGGTTAGGCGCCGCTACATTGCAGCCCACAAATCTGTTTCCAAGGAATATGTGGGAGAAATATCTTTACCTGAGAATTTAAAGGAGGTAAAGAGCCTGAAACTGGTCTGCATGCTGGGAGAGGATGGCAGCAAGGACGGGGTTAGGTCAGTAGTATACAAGGCCAGCGGCCGTGACTTGGAGAAACTCAAAAAAGAGTACGAGTATAATCTGGAGAGAGCCGCAGTCACAGAGGATAAAATCCAAATCCTGGGCTGGGCTATTGGAAATGTGCCTGAGGAATTCCATCTCTATGATGGCAACAAGGAAATTCCAATCTCTGTAAAGAGAATGTTTAGAAAGGACGTCTACGGAGTCTACCCAGAACTTACCGAAAAATGTGACTCTGGACTGGAGATAGTTTTTGATAGGGGGGACTATAAAAAACTCCGCCTTACAGTGACTGCAAATGGCCAGGTCTACGATCTGAAAGTGGATACAGCTCATGTTCTCACTGGTGGCAATTTGCTACCAAAGAAGACCCTGTGGGAGAGAATCGAACTCTACCGCCAGGACAATGGACTGTCATCAACTATCAAACATGCTATTACAAAACTAAAAAATGCCGATGCGCCAAAATACACCTACATGGACTTTATGACTAGTTTTGGCCCTACAGAGGTGGAACTGAATAGGCAGAGGGCTGACATTTTAGACTATCAGCCACTGATGTCAATTGTCATACCTATGTATAAAACACCAGAGAAATTTTTGGTGGAACTTATAGATTCAATCATTGCCCAGACCTATAGCAATTGGGAACTTTGTCTGGCAGATGGTAGCCCAGATGACTCTTTGGGAGCCTTTATTTCTAAAAAATACAAGGACGAGAGAATCAAGTACAAGCACCTGGAGGACAATTTAGGAATCGCTGAAAACACCAACGCCGCCATTGCTATGGCAACTGGTGATTATATAGTATTGTCTGACCACGACGACACCCTGGCCCCAAACGCCATGTACGAGTGCGTGAAAAAGATAAATGAGGATAGGACCATAGACGTGCTATACACAGACGAGGACAAGATTTCTATGGATTCCAAAGAATATTTTGAGCCTGTCTTTAAACCAGACTTTAACCTGGATTTGCTTTGCTCAGTCAATTATATTTGCCACCTTTTTATGTTTAGAAGAGACATCTATGAAAAGGTAGGAGCCTTTGATAAAGAGTTTGACGGAGCCCAGGACCACGACTTTATTTTGAGATGCTGTGAGGCTGCAGAAAATGTAGGCCACGTGGCCAAGGCCCTCTATCACTGGCGCAGCCATGCTGCATCTACAGCCATGTCTGCAGAGAGCAAACTCTATGCCTTTGATGCAGGAGTCCGTGCAGTCCAGGCCCACTATGACAGGATGGGCATCCCGGCAAAGGTGGAGCAGGATACCTTTTACGGCACCTACCGCACAGTCTACAACTGGGGCAAGGAGCCACTGGTTTCCATCATTATTCCTAACAAGGATCACACTGATGACCTGGACAAATGTATCAAGTCAATTGATGCAAAATCAGCCTACAAAAATATTGAATATATCATTGTGGAAAACAATTCTACAGAGCCTGAGACCTTTGAATATTACAAGTCTATTGAGGGCAGGGATGATGTAAAAATCGTCAGATATGAGACCCCTGGATTTAATTTCTCGGCAATCAACAACTGCGGAGCAAAGGCTGCCTCTGGAGAAATGTTCCTCCTCTTAAATAACGATACAGAAATCATCAACGAAAACTGCATCAAGGAGATGGTGGATACCTGCCTCCGTCCTGATGTTGGTATCTGCGGTGCCCTTTTATATTACCCAGACAACACCATCCAGCATGCCGGAGTGGTGATGGGAATCGGCGGTATAGCCGGCCATACCTTTGTAGGCCTGGAGCGTTCAGAGCCAGGATACATGTTTAGGGCAGTTACCACCCAAGACCTTTCAGCAGTTACTGCAGCCTGCCTCATGGTGCGCCGTGACGTATTTGAGGAGGTGGGTGGCCTGACAGAGGACCTGGCAGTTGCCTTTAATGATGTGGACTTTTGCATGAAGGTTAGGGACAAGGGATACCTGGTAGTCTACAACCCACACGCAGAGCTCTACCACTATGAGTCAAAATCCCGAGGATATGAGGACACTGGAGAAAAGGTGGCCCGCTTTAATTCCGAGGTGGAGAAATTAGAAAAACTATGGCCAGACATTCTGGACAAAGGAGACCCATACTACAATCCAAATCTTTCTATATTAGATGGATGGTATAGGTTAAAAGAAGAGTAAGAATCTGGGATTTCTTGAGAAAAGTAAAAGTTCCAAGAGCCTAGTGTTTATAAATGGAGGAAATGAAAGTGAATAGAAAAATTGCGGTAGCCGGTACAGGTTATGTAGGACTTTCAATTGCTACGCTGCTTGCCCAGCACAACCAGGTAAAGGCTGTTGATATTATTCCAGAAAAGGTGGAGATGATTAACAATAGAAAGTCTCCTATCGTGGACCCTGAGATTGAGGATTTCCTTGCAAACAAGGACCTGAATCTGGAGGCAACTACAGAGGGAGCAAAGGCTTATGCCGATGCAGAATTTGTAGTTATTGCAACCCCTACAAACTATGACAGCACCAAGGACTTTTTTGATACATCTGCTGTTGAGGCTGTTATCGATTTGGTCATGGCTGTAAACCCAAATGCATACATGATTATCAAGTCCACAATTCCTGTTGGATACACAAAGAGCATCCGTCTCAAAAAGGGTACAAACAAGATTTTATTTAGCCCAGAGTTTTTACGAGAATCAAGAGCCCTTTACGATAATTTGTACCCAAGTCGTATCATCGTTGGTACAGACCCAGAGGACGAAAAACTCACAAAGGCTGCCAATGATTTTGCTGGATTGCTCCAGGAGGGTGCAATCAAAGATGATATTGAGACCCTCATCATGGGCTTTACAGAGGCCGAGGCTGTAAAACTATTTGCCAACACCTACCTGGCCCTCCGTGTTAGCTATTTCAACGAACTGGACACATATGCCGAGACAAAGGGACTGGATACCCAGGCTATTATAAAGGGTGTTTGCCTGGACCCACGTATCACAGACCAGTACAACAACCCATCATTTGGTTACGGCGGCTATTGCCTGCCAAAGGACACAAAGCAACTCCTTGCAAACTACAAGGATGTGCCACAGGAACTGATCCGTGCCATTGTAGAATCAAACCGCACCAGAAAAGATTTCATCGCAGACCAGGTTCTCAAAAAGGCTGGCTACTATGGATACGAGGAAGCAAACCAGTACAGCAAAGAGGCTGAAAAGGAAGTTACAATCGGTGTATACCGCCTGACTATGAAATCTAACTCAGACAACTTCCGCCAGTCATCCATCCAGGGTGTTACAAAGCGTGTTAAGGCCAAGGGTGCCACGGTTATTATCTATGAGCCAACTCTTGAAGACGGCACTACATTCTTTGGGTCAAAGGTTGTCAACGACCTGGAAAAATTTAAGGCCATGTCAGACGCCATCATTGCAAACCGCTACAATCCTTGCCTTGATGATGTAAAAAACAAGGTATACACAAGAGATGTATTCTCAAGAGATTAATTAACTAGTTTCTAGTAAGAGAAGATTTCTCAAAAGATTAATTAACAAGACTTTAGTAAGAGAAGAATTTTTAATAATCTAATATGAATAAAAGATTTTGGCTAGTTATAAGACAAGGGATTATAGTATCCCTTGTCTTTTCAATTATTTTAATAGGTGGATGCAAAAAAAACTCAGATATTGGAAAAACATCTGAAGTAGAATTTGAAGTCGAGACAGATACAGACTCAAATTCTAAGTTAGATGAAAGTTCAGATAAAAAATTAGATTCAAACTCTGATTCAAGTTCTGGCTCAACTGGGGACACAGCAGATTTTTATCAGTTAGAATTCTCCAGGGACAGCGATATTTTTGCCAGGATAAACGGCAAGTCTTACAAGGCCGACTGCACTATCCCCCTCTCAGATTTGAGGTATCTTCATGTCCTTTATATAGGCTTTGACAATGAGACCCACCAGGGGGAAATCATCTGCAACAAGGCTATCGCTGATGACCTTTTGGAAATCTTTGAAGAACTCTATGACAATTCTTATCAGATAGAAAAGATTGCCCTTATAGATGAGTATGGGGCAGATGATGAAGCATCCATGGAGGCCAATAACACCTCCTGTTTCAACTACAGGACCATGACAAATTCCACCAAGGTGAGCAAGCACGGCCAGGGCCTGGCCATAGATATAAATCCTCTCTACAACCCCTATGTAAAGGGGGAGGGGGAGTCCATGATAGTAGAGCCAACTAATGCTTTAGAGTATGTGGATAGGACCAAATCATATCCGGGCAAGATCAGCCATGATGACTTGGCCTATCAACTTTTTACAGCCCACGGATTCTCCTGGGGCGGAGACTGGAATAGCCTCAAGGACTATCAGCATTTTGAGAAATGAATTGTTTTTGAATAAATGCATAAAAATAACCCCCCACCCAGCTTGTAGACTGGGTCTTTCGTTAGTAATATAGTTTCAGAAAACGTAAAGAGGAGAAAATATTATGCATATTCCAGAGAATTATCTTAGCCCGTCTACCTGCGCTGTTATGACAGTTGCTATGGTTCCGGTTTGGGCTAGGGCTATCAAAAAAGTAAACGCAGAACTTCCAAAGGAAAAGATTCCTATGATTGGTGTAGGAGCAGCATTCTCTTTCCTTGGCATGATGTTCAATATTCCACTGCCAGGAGGTACAACAGGACACGCTGTTGGCGGTACTCTTATCGCCCTTTTGCTTGGCCCTGATGCAGCATGTTTGGCTGTCACCATAGCCTTGCTGATACAGGCTCTGCTCTTTGGTGACGGTGGTATTCTTGCATTTGGAGCAAACTGCTTTAACATGGCATTCCTCCTGCCATATGTTGGATACTATGTTTACAAATTAATCGTTGGCAATAGCCAGTCACAGGGTAGAAAAATCGCCGGTGCAGCCTTTGGCTCATACCTTGGCATCAATGTTGCAGCCCTGGCAGCGGCCATTGAGTTTGGCATTCAGCCATACCTTTTCACAGATGCAGCAGGCCAGGCTCTCTATTGCCCATACGGCCTTGGGGTAGCAATCCCATCTATGCTCATCGGACACCTGACAATCTTTGGTCTCGCAGAGGTTATCTACACAGTGGCTATTTATTCATTCGTAAATGCTACTGCAAAGCAGGAACAGGATGTTAAAAAGACCAACAAAAAGGCTGTATATATTCTCATGGCAGCACTGATTGCCCTTGTACCACTTGGACTGATTGCAGAAGGTACTGCCTGGGGCGAGTGGGGCGCAGACGAGATCATGGAAATCACAGGATTATCTTATGTGCCATCTGGTTTGGAAAATGGCTGGGCTTTAGAGTCAATATTCCCAGATTATACAATGGCAGGAATTCCTGATGTTGCAGCCTACATTCTTTCTGCTATAGTAGGAGTAGCAATTGCAATTATTCTCTTTAGACTTTTTGCAGCTGCTAAGAAAGAAAAAACAGATTATGGAACTATCTAACTAATGTCAGAAGATATTTTAGCAAGTCAATCAAATAATCTTAAAATGGACCCCGACAGAGAAAACTCTGCCGGGGATTTTGTGCTGTTACCAGATTGGATGGACAGAGACATTGTTTACCACCCGAGAAAGGACAGGGACGGCTTTGTGACAAAGTCAGTTCTCAAACTCCTGTCGGTATTCTCCAGATTCAGGCAGAATTCTCGTGTGAGAGAGACCAGGATTTCTGTCTGGGTAAAATTTGTCACTGTCCTGACCATCATCCTATTGGACGCCCTGGCCACCAACATGTTTTTTGTCTACATCAACCTGGCCCTGGTCTTGGTTTTGATGGTCACCCTGGATTCAAAGTCATTAAAGCCGGTGTTTTTCCAGGCCATAATAGGCACGGCTATAGCATTTATTATCTGCGCGCCGGCAGTTTTTTTAGGCAGCGGCAGGTCTGCTATTATAATATCCTCAAAAGTATTTGTATCTGTGTCTTTGGTGGGCATGCTGGGATACACCTCCCCATGGAATGAAATCACCTCCAGCCTAAAGGTATTTCACCTGCCGGACATTATGATTCTCACCTTTGACCTGGCCCTAAAATACATCCTCCTCCTGGGAGATATTTGCCTCAACATGCTGACAGCCATCCGCCTGAGAATGGTTGGAAAAAATGAGTCGAAAGAGTCGGCCCTGTCAGGAGTGTTGGGCAACACCTTTATCAGGTCCCGAGAGATGTCCAAGGACATGTACGACGCCATGGTCTGCCGAGGATTCGAGGGTCAGTACATCAAAAAGAAACTCCACCTGAAAAAAATAGACATAGTAGTCTTTGTATTCTTGGCATGCCTTATGGCGCTTTTCATATACCTGGAGTTGGACTACGCAGGCAGTATTTAATAAAAGATTTAAATATAAAGGAATATGCAATGAGTAATTACGAAGGAAAGATAATCAGCTGCAAGGATATTTGCTTTGCCTATGATGGCATGCCGGTCCTATCCCACATTTCTTTTGATGTGATGGATGGGGAGTGCCTGGCTTTTATGGGGCCTAATGGTTGCGGCAAATCTACCCTTTTCAAAATTATAAATGGACTGGCCTTTCCAGAACTGGGCACATACCAATTCAAGGGAAAGTCTATTGATAGAAAGACTCTGGACGACGCCACCTTTGCCAAGGTTTTTCACCAGCAGGTGGGCTTTATTTTCCAGAATTCTGACCTACAGCTTTTTTGCTCAAATGTCAGGGAAGAATTGGAATTTGGTCCTGTGCAGATGGGGCTGGCTAAAGAGGATATAGAGAGAAGAGTCGGTGATGTGGCAGCAATGCTCTCTCTGGAGAGTTTGCTTGATAGGGCCCCTTACCACCTTTCTGGTGGGGAGAAAAAGAGGGTTGCCATAGGCTGCATTCTCACCATGAATCCACAGGTTTTGATTTTGGATGAGCCTCTTGCAGGCCTGGATGAGCAAAGTCAAAAGTGGCTCCTAGGATTTTTGCAGTCATTAAAAAAATCAGGCAAGACCATTATCTTTGCCACCCATGATAGGGATTTGGCCAACAGTCTTGCCGATAGAATACTCACTATTGATAGCAACCACAGATTACTGGGCGAAATGCATTAGGAAGAATGGGAAGTTGCCATAGAAAAGCAAAAAAGCATAGGCCAGGGCAACCAGGTAAATCAACTGGTTCCTAAAGAATTTCCTGCTGTAGGTGCTCAAATCTGTAATGACGATTGTCTCGGTCTCAGGGTCATAGCCATTTGCCACAACCAGGGACTGGAGAAAAAATACCAGGCCAAAGGCAAATACAAAAATAAATGGCAGGTAATACCTAGACTGGAAACCGCCCATATATCCACGGGTGAGGTAGGTGCCGTAAGCACTCTTTGCTTGGAGAATAAATGAAATAATGCAACTGATCCAACCGGCGAAAACTGGCAGGGTCAGTTTTTTTGATACATTTTTTACCCATGGCAAAATGACCAGGGCAGGTAAAAACCAAAGTAATTCTGCTGGCAAAGTTGCCTTTGAAAATGGAGAGAATTTCATAAAGCGCTGGCCGGCCTCTATGCCGGACCAAGACAGGAAAAACCTGCTGAAATAGTAGGTGAAATATTCTCCGGTGGTAAAGGAAACTCGCTCCTTTGGGTCGATGTAATAGATTGTGTTGTGGAAGTATTCCGGTGTGGAAATAACCTCCAGGGATGGCTGCCATGACCCGTAGGCCCTATAGATATGGATGAAATAGATTAGGGCCAAAAGGTAAATTGGTATGGTAACAAAGAACTCTTTTTTAAGAGAATTCTTTAGGGATTTTTCCATAATCATTGTGATGACCAGCACC
Organism: Pseudobutyrivibrio sp.; assembly: GCA_024684955.1. Lineage (GTDB taxonomy): Bacteria > Bacillota > Clostridia > Lachnospirales > Lachnospiraceae > Pseudobutyrivibrio. The sequence goes on along the minus strand of JAIKWH010000006.1, from coordinate 7,341 downwards.
AGCAGCGATGTGATGATACAAAGCAGTGCCGCTGTCATCTTGGTCAGGTAGGAGCCTGTTATCCCCACTGCAATGAGAATGTAGGTGAGATATCCACGCTTTTCCTCGCAAAAACGGATAAGTCCCAAGGCGCACAGAGCGGCTGTAACCAGGGCCAGGGCATCATTTGTTACGCCGCACAATTCGTAGGCCATCATAGGGATGGAGGTGACGACTGTGGCATACAAAAGATGGAGCCAAGGTCTGGCTTTGTCCAGCCTAGAGTAGCCAATATACAAAAGTAGAATCAGTCCAATGATGTAGATTCCCATGGAGAAATATCGCATGGCAAATTTGTCGATGGTGGCAACTGCTGGGTCCTCCGTAGGGGTAAAGCCTCCGGCCAGACGCATCAGGTGGTAGTAAAGAGGAGGGTGGCAAACATAGTTGACCGAGTCCTCCTGATACCAATAGTTGTCCACGGACCATTTCATTGGAGCACTGGAGAATAGGTGCATATCCTCAAATGTTGGTATGATCTCATGGGATTGATTGAGATAATAAATATAGGAAATATGAGCACTCTCATCAGGGGAGGTGCCAGGCATGGTCTTGGCATAGTAGAGCCCCTGAGAGATTGTGTAAATTAGCATTGCTATGTAAATAAAAGCAATGAAAATCCTCCTGCCCCTTTTCTTTACAGCAAAGTAGTAGGAGAGGAGAAGCAGGATAGTAAATCCAATTAATAAACTTATTGCGATTGCATTATTACTCATTCTTTTTACCGAATTTCTTTAAAATTTTTCCCAAAACTGACTTGGCATTCTCAATGAAAAAACTGTCCCCCAGCAGGACTAAAAATCCGCAGTAGAAGGCGGCTCCTGTAACTATCATAAAGAAGGTGGCAGCAATATTTGCAACAAGATATCTGCCCTCCACCATGAGGAGAAGAAACATGAATACAGATGCAACTAAGTACTTGCCGGAATATGAAAAAATGACTTTCAAGTCTAATTCTTTTCTAATATAAATCAACTGGACCAGGGCAATGATTATCTCTGCCACAACAGATGCAATGGCTGCTCCGTAGGACATGAGGCGAGGAATCAAAATGAGATTTAGGCCTATGTTTGCAATGGCACCAACCAGGACTGTCCTAGTGTACAATCTCTCCCTTTTGGTAGGAATCAAATATTGGATGCCGGTCACATTGTTGATGGAAATGGCCACTGTGATGACAGATACAATTTTTAAAAGCACATTGACTTTTTCATAGCCAGGTCCATAAAACCATGGGATGAAATTGTCGGCAATGCCCAGGAGGCCAAACATAAGTGGTAGGCTCAAAAACCAGGCAAAGTGGTAAGCGGTGTACATGCTGTGCTTGATTCTCTCCTTGTTGCCCTCGGCAAAATATTTTCCTATGCGAGGAATCATAACTGTGGACATGGAGGTAACCAGGACAAGGACCATTCTGGTAATTCTCATGGCCTGCTCGTAGTAACCATTCTCGGTGCTGCCTGACACAAAAAGTCCAATCATTACCTTGTCCAAATATTGGTATAACTGGAGGGCAATGGTAGGGATGAAAAGACCGATAATAATCCTCACATCCTTGAAAGGGGACAACTTTGCCCTATCTACTTTTACAAGATACCTAGGCAGGTATGCCCAGAGGCTCAGGTGGCCCATCATGGTGATGACTGCTGTGGCCAGGGTGTAAAGTGCCAGGTCATCAGGCCCTTTGATGAGGGTGAAAACCATGACCAGATTTATGATTCTAAAGATGGCATTCCTGCCAACAATTTTGCCGAATTCCTCTAGGCCTTGAAAAAACCAGGAGGTATCCAGGGCCACATTTAAAATCTCGATAAACTGGATAATGTAAATCACCATCCAATTTGGGCGAAATACAAAAACCAAAATGGCAAAAAGCAAGAGGAAAATCCCGGTGGAGCAAGCCCTAAAAATAAAGGTATTATAAAAGGCTAGAGAACGTCCCAAGGCATCTTGCTGCACATAGGAAACCTCCCTCTGTCCGTAGGTGGTGGTCCCCAGGTTTGCAAAAATGATAAAGAATGCAGCGATGGCCGTAACATAGGAGAATACTCCAATCCCGTCTGCCCCCAGCACACGGGCAATATAAGGCGCTGTGAGAAGAGGTGTCAGAATAACCAGCATCTGGTAGGCTACATTATATATATAATTTTTTTTGATATTTTTTTCTTTCATAGTGTGTAAATGACTAGAGCTGGAAGCTGACTTTAGTCTTTATATTCTTCCCAGTAAGATAATAAGTCTCAGTAATAATTCTCCAGAAAAACTTCTCCGTAACCTGTGAGGGTAAAAAATCTTGCGCAACTTTGCACCAGAGGTAAAGAGGTCCAAAAAGTCTTTGGTGTCGTAGTCACAATCCTTGTAAAAGAACTCTTTGAAACTGTCTAGCATCTGGTTGGTGCGAGGGCAGTAGTCTCCGTTTAACACGGTGTCGATTCTCCAGCGCAGCTTTGCTATGGCCCCTAGGTTTGTGGAGGAGGCAGCCTGATTGTGCCTTCTGTATCTGGCAAGAGGGGTCTTGTCGAAGATGACTTTGCCATCTAATCCCATGGCAATGAGGCTGACCCACTTGTCGTGGTAGTAGATATGGCCTATAGGGGTATTCTCAAAACCCAATTGAGCCAATGTCTTGTTGATAACCATAGTAAAGCCTGGGAAGACTCCCTCAAAAAATAAATTCTGGAAGGTGACTCCTTTCATAGGTGAGGCTGTGGCAAATTTGTCAAATTCATGTAAATTTTCATCGCAAATAAAGTAGTTGCAGGCGTAGAGACAGGGTCTGTTTTTATCCTCTTTATCCAGGGCTGCAACTGCCGCCTTTAGTTTGTCCTCTTCCCAGCAATCGTCCTGGTCGCAAAAGGCAAAATAATCGAATCTACCCTGAGCCATGGCGGATTTCATGCAAAGGGCAAAGGAGGCCCCAAAGCCTAGATTCTCATTTCTCTTTCCTGGCTCATCCACTACCAACTTGATGCGGTAGTCCTTTGTGGTGGCCTTTTGCAAATATGTAAGGGTATCGTCCTGTGAGCCATCGTCTCTGATAAAGAGAGTAAAGTCCTGGTGGCTCTGGTTTAGGATACTATCAATTTGTTGGTTTAAATATTTAGTCCCATTGTATGTGGACATGATAATCGCTACTTTTGACATAAGCCTATGATACCCCAAATACCCCTATTTTTGAAGTTGACAATTTGCAATGTTTAAAAGAGTTATTGCAATGCACGTATAGAGCAAATGTGTTATAATTATTCAAACTGTGCAAACGGGTATATGATATGAAAAACTTTCAGGAACTCATCCCTGTCATTGCAGGCAGACGAGTACTTTACATAACTACAAAAAATACAGATTACATCAGGGTGAGCCAAGAGGTGGCCCTGCTGGAGCAAGGGGCTGCCAGCCTAGATATTATAGGCAGTCCTAGCCGGTCATATATAAAGAGAATTCTCCATGTTTTCGTCAAACTGTTTAGGGCAAACATGGGAGATTATGACCTGACTTTTGTGGGTTTTGCCCCACAGCTGGTCCTTCCATTTTTTGGAGGCAAATTAAAAAAGAAGCCTTTGATTATAGACTTTTTTATTTCTGTATATGACACCATGGTGGATGACAGAAAAAAGTTTAAAAGGGGCGGACTTGTGGCAGGGATGTGCCACAGGCTAGATGAGAAAACTTTGGCCCAGGCAGATTATGTGGTTTGTGACACCAGGGCCCACGGGACTTTTTTTGCAGAGGAATTTAATTCCTCAATAGACAAGGAATACGTCCTCTATCTGGAGGCGGACAAATCCATTTACTATCCTAGGCAGATAGAGAGGGATTCTGATAAAAAGCAGGTTTTGTATTTTGGGTCCATCCTAAATTTGCAGGGTGTGGATGTGATTTTGCAGGCCATGGACAGCATCAAGGATAGGAAAGATATTGAATTTACAATTATCGGCCCTGTGTCAGATTCCTACACCAAGCCAGAGGGGGACAACATCTTTTATATCCCATGGCTGAGCCAGGACAAACTGGCGGAGAGAATTGCCGGGGCAGACCTTTGTCTGGCGGGACATTTCTCCGGGGACATTATGAAGGCCAAGAGGACAATACCTGGCAAGGCATACATCTATGAGGCCATGAATAAGCCTATGATTCTAGGGGATGGCATGGCAAATAGAGAATTATTTACAGCAGATGATAGACACATATTTGTGCCAATGGGAGATGCCCAGGCTTTAGGATCTGCCATTATAGATTTTTTTGAGAGATAGATTTTTCATGAGCGAGATTAAGGAATATAGGGAGCCTAAAAACAAAATTGAAAAAGGTCTTTTGTACCTGAGTCACTACGGCCTAAAAAGGACAGTGGCAAAAACCATTAACAAGCTGAGAGGCAGGGACCAGGAGCACTATTCCTACAGACAGTTTTTAAAAGACTTTCCCACTACAGAAAAGGAATTAGAAATCCAGAGGCAGACCAGTTTTGACTACCAGCCAAAGATTTCTATCGTCATTCCCTTATACAACACACCAGAGAATTTTTTGACAGAATTAGTCCAGTCATTTTTGGACCAGACATACACAAACTGGCAGCTTTGCCTGGGAGACGGTTCTCCCGAGGAGGGCCTCCTGGACATTATCAAAAAGGCCTGTGGCGGCAGTTTGGATGAGAGAATCACCTACAAAAAACTGGAAGACAACACAGGCATTGCAGGCAACACAAATGCAGCCATGGAACTGGCCACAGGAGATTTCATTGGCTTTACAGACCATGACGACCTGATTACAAAGGATGCCATGTTTTATATTGCCCAGGCTCTCAATGAGGACAGGACTATTGAGGCAATATATTCTGACGAGGACAAAATAAATATGGATGGCAGCCAGTATTTTCTGCCACATTTCAAGTCAGATTTTAATATTGATTTACTATGTTCTCACAATTACATCACCCACCTATTTGTGGTTAGGGCTGATATTGTTAGAGCCAGCGGGGGCATCCTGCCAGAGTTTGACGGGGCCCAGGACCACGACTTTGACCTGAGGGTTTTGGAGCAGTGCAAAAATATTTATCACATTCCTAGGGTGCTCTATCACTGGAGGACCCACCCACTATCTACAGCAGACCATCCTGAGGCAAAAATGTATGCCTACGAAAATGGTCGCCGTGCCGTAGAAAACCATTACAAGAGAATGGGGATTCCTGCCCACGTGGAGTTGGATACTCATCTGGGATATTACAGGACTAGATATGATTGGCCTGATACTCCCCTCCTTTCTATTGTGATTCCAAACATGAATCACAAAAAGGATTTGCAGGAATGTATTGATTCTATCCTTGAAAAAAATCTTTATAAAAATATAGAGTTTATTATTGTAGAAAATAATTCTACAGATGAGGACATCAAAGCCTACTATCAGGCCCTGGAAAAGAGGTCTGACATAGATGCAAGAGTTCTGGATTTCAACCAGGCAAATCCAGACCTGGCAGGACAATTTAATTTTTCTGCCTTGGTAAATTATGGAGTGAACAATTCTAAGGGAGAATATATCCTCCTATTAAACAATGACACCAGGATGATTAATCCTGACGCCATCTCTGAGATGATGGGATTCATCAGAAGAGAGGACGTAGGCGCAGTAGGCGCCAGACTATATTATGGTAACAATACTGTCCAGCATGCAGGTCTAATCCTAGGCCTGGGCGGCGTAGCCAATTCTCAGTTCCTATTCTCGGGCAGAGAGCAGGTGGGATATTTTTACAGGAGTACCTGTGTCCAGGACTTGTCTGCAGTCACTGGGGCATGTCTCCTTACCAAGCGCAGCCTTTGGGAGCAGGTGGGCGGTTTTGATACAAATTTGGCAGTGGCCTTTAATGATGTGGACTATTGCCTAAAGCTTAGGGCTGACAAAAAACTTATTGTTTACACACCATTTTCTCAGTGGTATCATCTGGAGTCTCTATCTAGAGGGCTTGATTTGGAGGACCAGGAGAAAAAGCAAAGAATGAATAGGGAGACAGATATCTTTACAGACAAATGGAAAGATGTTTTGTCCAGGGTGGATGAATACTACAATCCAAACCTGACCCGAAAAAAATTCGACTATAGTTTTAAAACATTAGACGAGGAGATATAGAATGAAGCTGATTATTCAGATACCTTGCTACAATGAGGCGGAGACTTTGGAGATTGCTCTAAATGATTTGCCAAAGCACATTGATGGTATCGACACAATCGAATACCTGATTATCAATGATGGCAGCAAGGATGCCACAGTGGAGGTGGCCAGAAACTGGGGAGTTAACTACGTGGTTAACTTTAGCAACAACAGGGGCCTGGCTCACGGATTTATGGCTGGACTGGATGCCTGCCTGAGAAATGGGGCAGACATTATTGTAAACACCGACGCGGACAATCAGTACGTGGCAGCGGATATAGAAAAACTGGTCAAGCCTATTTTGGAAGGCAAATCTGATATTGTAATTGGTGCCCGTCCTATCGACGAGACAAAACATTTCTCACCTACCAAGAAAAAGTTACAGCACTTTGGCAGCTGGGTAGTGCAGAAGGCATCCAATACTGACATACCAGATGCCCCATCAGGATTTAGGGCATATTCTCGTGATGCCGCCATGAAACTCAATGTCACCAACGACTACACATACACTCTGGAGACAATCGTTCAGGCCGGCAGAAATAGAATCGGACAGACCTCTGTCCCAATCAGAACCAATGACGAGCTTCGTCCATCCCGCCTCTTTAGCAGCATGATGGGCTACGTCAAAAAGTCTATGATGACAATCATCAGAGCATACCTAATGTATGAGCCACTAAAGACATTCTCTCTATTGGCCCTCCTTCCATCTCTGGTAGGTATCATTGTTGTCATTAGGTTTTTAGTCTATGTATTTATGGGCAATTCCGCTGGACATATTCAGTCCTTAATCTTGGGATGCACCCTGCTTATCATGGGTTTTATGACCTTTATGATAGGTCTTGTCAGCGATCTTTTGGCAAAAAACCGCAAGTTGATTGAGGACATCGAATTCCACGCGAGAAAGATGGATTACGATGGGGTCAAGGTGAGAGAGGACAAGTAAAATATCTACACGATTATTTGGTTAATTAATACCACTACAGCCCAATAAAATGGCACAAGGGTTGAATGGCTTAATTTTAAACAACTAGAATAGTAAAGGAGAATAACTTATAATGATTACTAAGGATCAAGCATTAAAAGTACTGGGGGATAATGGTCAAGAGCAGGTTATGAAAGGTTTCGACCAGCTTTCTGACGAAAAGAAAAAAGAATTTCTTG
>JAIKWH010000082.1 GCA_024684955.1 Pseudobutyrivibrio sp. | reverse complement strand
TCTGTTTAATTTTTTTGCTTTCATAAAAAGTCCCCCTTTCATCCGGTATAAAAGCAATATTTACCTTAGGTTTTACGTTAAACTTCCCTCTTAAAATTTAGCCTTATGCCTGAGAGAATAATCTTTGACATAAGGCCTATTTTCTCCTGTTATTTCTTCTTTTTCAGAATTTAGTTTACTCGTTTCGTTTAACGTTAAACTTATACTAATACCAAGTTGATTTTCTGTCAATCACCTGGTATAAATTATTTGATTTTTAAAAGTTTTCTACAAAAACCTCTTATGCAATTTCGTCAAATATCACTTTATAATTTTAAAGTCATCTCCTGCCTTGTTATCAATTTCATCCTTGGCATTGTCTTTAAAAGTATTGTCCCCTAGGCTAATCTCTCCTGTGCATTCTCCCAAAACCTCAATGGCAGCTGTGGCTGATCCAGAGATTTCATTTTTCTCTATTACCATGTTTGACACTGGGCCACCGTGGATAAAGGATATGCCAGAATAAGTACTGTTTTTGATGACATTGTCTTTGATAATTACATGAGCTGAAATTTCCTTGCCATCTACTGAGTTAATCCAGATGCCTCCATTGATGCCTCCGGCATCAGTATTCATAGAGCCGCACCTATCCATCACATTCCCCTGAATTAAAACTTCGCCTTCAAAATCCTGGGGGTTAAAGTTGGTGCTGACATTTATACCTCCACCATTGTGGATGCTATCTGTCAGATAGTTGTTTTCTACAATAATGTCCTTGCCCCCATATAAGGCAATATGGTTTGCAAGCCAAGGCAGGGCCACAGTGTTGTGCCTGATTTTATTATCCTCATCCACAACTCCCTTGCTCCAACAAGCGATGGCGTCATCTCCTGTGTTACGCAGGTCATTGTACTCTATCATGGAATGGCTGCTGCCTCCGCACAAATTGATACCGTCTGCCAGGGTGTTTCTAATCCTGCATCCTGCTATTCTCACACCCATGGTGGTGTTGGCCCAGGTGCCCAATTTGAAATGCTCTATCCAAAGATTTTGCATGGTGATATTGGACCGCCTTTTTGTGTTATCTGTCAGATTGATGGCAGGTGGGTCTATGGAGTCAAATCGCTGACTCACAGTGCCTGTCAGGGAGAAATCATAGAGGCCCACATTTTGCGCCATAACCAGAAATCCTGCTGCATCCCCATATAGGTTTGTGTGCCACATACCGGCCCCTCTGATTATTGTATCCGGGTATGAAATGGTAATGCCCCTAATGTATTGCTTGTCCTTGATTAAAAAGTTTCCTGCCGGTATGTAGACTTCCTTTTTTTCTGAGGCTGCTGCCTTGATGCACTCTGCAATTGCATCAGCATCGTCACCTTCATCATTTGCTACTGCCCCAAAATCTGTTATGGACAGGGCATTTTCTGACATAGGGATCTCCTCTGGTGTTTCTTCTGCCTCTACCAAATCTATGATGAGAGAATCAGAGATGGCATCCTCTGGGAATACAAGGGAAATCTCTGTCCCTGCCGGATAGGGTTCATCAAACTTGATTCTGGCCTCGTCGAAAAATACATGGGCAGCCTCTACAGATGCTGTGGCTGGGTCATTGTTCCATGGGAAATTGCCATAGACCCAAGCATATTTTGATGTGATATCAAGGCTATATTCCTTGTCACCAGCCACCACTTTCATCTTGTCATCAACACCTTTACCATCAGGGCTATCAGGAATGGAATATCTAATAACCAAGGCGTCTGCAGGATTTTTTAGGGTGAAACTAAGGCTCTGACCCTTTTTATCCAAGAGGACGTAGGACCTGCCTGAAGCCTCAGAAGCAATACTGTGATACTCTCTGTCCGGCCCCTCTATCTTGCCATCACTCTCCTCTTCCTCTGCCTCATATCTGTCATAGGCAAGAGGAGATCCTGCATCTACAAATTTTTCCCCACCTTTTACAAGCAAGTCCACTGCCGGGCTCTCCTCGTCCTCTGTCTTAAAGGCGATGGAATTTACCCCCTTGTTTAAATCCACATGCTCGTATCCACTAGTGTACTCTCCCAGGTCACGGCCATTTACAAGAAGCCTTGCCCCAGAGCCTAGTGACTTGGATGATTTTACTTTTATAGTACCTGCCTCCTTGGCATAGATTGAAAAAGTCTCTGTGCCTTCATAATGCCAGGCCTCCTGGCTTTCATATTTTTCCCCAGCAAAGTAATTTACTGCAAAACCAGCCACCCCTATACAAAGAAGGGCTGCAATTATTACAATTCCTAATCTTTTTTTCATGTCATTCTCCATATTTCTCTTCTAAAAAAGGGCAGGTGCCTTAGCCCCTGCCCTCAGTATTTTATAGGGAGTTTCAATTACTGATTTGACTTATATGTGTTGTAAGCATCTGTCTCGATAGTCATGAAATCTTCGTAACCCATTGTGTTAAGTTGATTCATGTACTCATCCCACTGCTCATCAACGCCACCTTCAGTTACCCATGTTGCCTGCATAGATGCAACATAACTGTTGATGTCTGTGTAAAGTGTTGTAAGAGAATTAATCTGGTCAACTGTGTATGATACGTTTGGATATGCTGGCTTTGCATACTGTGCCATCTCACCATCAAGGGCAAGTTTTGCAGCATCGCCATTTTCTCCAGCGTATGAAACTCTGCTGTTAAATCCATCCTCTACATATTTTGGACCAAAGTCACGGAGTGAGCTGATCCATGCAAATGTATCTGCTGAGTTGCCATCGTTTGGCTCAAGTACTGTATAGTTGCCTGCATCATCCTTTGAGATTGCCTTGTCAAATGGTCCGTAGAAGTTTTGGATTGAAGCATCATCTGTATAGAAGCTATCAGCCCAAGCAAGAAGTGGACCAGGGTTTGCGCAGTCTGCTGTTACCATAAATTCGCAACGAGAATAGTTCCAGTGCTCTGGGTCAGAAGAGATATACTTTTCTCCATCTGGTCCCTCTAATGCTGGAAGGGCAACATACTGGTCACCGTTTCCTGCAAATACAGCATCAGCTGTCCAACCAGGGGCGCAACCTACGATTGCTGTCTCGCCCTGCAACTTTGCATCACGCATAGAGTCATCCTCTGTGAAAAGTTCTGGGTCAATGAGACCTTCCTGATAGCACTTGTTCATCCAAGCGATACCTGCCTTGTATTCCTCTGAAGTAGGAATAAATACTGGCTGGTCATTCTTTATAGTCATCTGATATGTGTTGTCAGCCCCGATAGTTGTTCCAAATGGAAGCATAAAGAACATAACAGAATCTGCCATACCCTTTCCATAAGGAATCTCGTCGTTAGGGTCTCCGTTGCCGTTGGCATCCTGCTCCTTAAATGCCTTTAAAACTTCCTCAAACTCAAGATAAGTTGTAGGCATCTCAAGTCCCAAATTATCAAGCCATGTCTGATTGATAAACATCTGGTTTGCGATTGTAGGACGGCAAGGCTTCTTTGATGGAAGTCCATAGATATGTCCGTCTGCAGATGTTGCAAGAGCCTTCATTGTTGGGTCAGACTCTAAAATTGCCTTAAAGTTTGGCATATACTCGTCAATATATTCGTCGATAGCAATAAATGTACCTGGATTAGAAATTACGTCAGCCTCAGTAAAGCAGATAGATCCCATAAATGCATCTGGAAGGTCCCCTCCTGCCAAATACACTGCTCTCTTGTCACCCCAGTCAGCATTTAAAATTGTCTCCCAGTTAACTGAGATTCCTGCCTCTGATGCTGCCTGATCTGGGAATCCTGTGTGGTAATCCTCGCCCCAATCAGCCCATCTAACTGCTGCTACAGTATAGTCTGTGCTGCTTGCCTCTGAACCACCTTCAGCATCGGCTGCGTCTGAGCCACCACATCCAGCAAATGTGCCAGCAACCATTGCTGCCACCATGGACATGCTAAGTAGTTTTTTAACATTTGTTTTCAACATACTCTTCTCCTTTTCATTCCATATATATTTTACTTTTTTTATTCCTTCACTGCACCTATCATTACCCCTTGATTGAAATATTTCTGCAAGAATGGATAGAGGCACATAATAGGCAGTGTTGAAATCACAATTGATCCGTATTTCATCATGTCTGACATCTGACGCAATTCGTTTGCCATTTCTCCAGTGGCTGCCCCAAGCAGTGACTGGTTAGATATCAATATTCTCCTAAGAAGCAACTGCAAAGGTTGCAATTCCTCGCTGGACAGATAAATCAAGGCGTTGAACCATGAGTTCCAAAGTCCTACTGCTGTCCACAGGGCAATTACTGCGATCACTGCCTTGGAAAGTGGCAAAGCAAAGGTCAAGAAAAATCTTATGGTGCCACAACCATCCAACTGAGCCGCTTCCCACAGTGAATCCGGGAGAGATGATGAAAAAAAGGTTCTAGCAACAATGATGTTGTAAATTGATACCGAGAAAGGAAGCACCATTACCCAAAAGGTATCAAGTAAGCCAAAATTCTTTACTACCAAATATGTAGGGATAAGACCACCACTTACAAACATTGGTATCAAATAGTAAACATTTATATATTTTCTTCCATACATATCCTTGCGGGACATAGCATATCCAGCAGGTATGTTTACAGCCAGGGCAATCAGTGTGCCTACTGCTGTATATACAATGGTCATGAAATAACTGTGCCAGATGCTGTCCTGCTTGAACAATTCCTGATAGCCTCTCAAATCAATCTCTTTTGGCCAGAACCAAACCTGGCCGGTGGCTACATCTGCCGGATTGGAAAAAGAAGCAATTATTACAAACCAAAGTGGGTAGATAACCATGGCAATCATAAGGATTGCAATCAGGATAAAAATCATGTTGGTGACTCTGTCCTGGCTACTCACATGTATTTTTTTCGATTTCGCTATAGTATTCATATCTCACCTCGTCCTTAGAATAGGCTTGCTTCTGTGGTCTTTTTAGAAATGTGATTTACCAAAAGAAGCACAATTACATTTACTACTGTGTTGAATAATCCGATGGCAGTTGACAAACTGTATTGATTACCCTGTAGACCTATCTTGTAAACATATGTAGATATGATTTCTGAAGCCATAGCATTTTGTGTATTCTGTAGCAAAAATACCTTTTCAAATCCTACACCTAAGATATTGCCCACCCTAAGTATTAAGAGAACCATTGCTGTTGGCATAATAAGTGGCAGGTCGATGTATCTGATCTTTTGCATTGTTGATGCCCCGTCCATTGCTGCCGCCTCATAGAATGTTGGGTCAATGGCTGTCAATGCTGCCAAATAGATAATTGAATCCCAGCCCAGGTGCTGCCAAATATCTGTCCACACATAGATGTGGGAAAAGGCAGATGGAGAAGCCATAACATTTGGAAACTCCTTTCCAAAGAAGCCCCAGATGTTGGCAAAAAGCCCGCTGGATGGGGAAAGGAAAATCAAAATCAAGCCACACATTACCATGGTGGAAATGAAATGTGGCAAGTAGGTAATTACCTGAAATACCTTTTTAAATCTTGGGGCCCTCATCTGGTTACACATAATTGCCAGGAGAATAGGAAGTGGAAATCCAACTGCTATTCCATAGAGGCTAATGATCAAAGTGTTTTTGATTGTTACCCCAAACTGGTATGAATGAAAGTACTGTAAAAAATGTTTGAAGCCTACGAACTGGCTACCAAATATTCCAAGCCTTGGATTGAAATCCTGAAAGGCCATTATAATTCCGCCTAAGGGCAAATACGCAAAACAGAAAAGTAATATTGCCGATGGCAAAAGTAGCACATACAAGGGAATACTTTTCTTAAATGCTTTCTTATCCATAAATTATTCCTCCTTGTGATTTTATGTTAGCAAGTGAGGAAATTTAAAAATAGGATTTTTCGGACTGAGCATATAGGACAATTCCGACAGGTGAAATGATGGTGTTAAATTAAAATATTCCTTTTGATATAATGTAGGAAGAATTTATTGAGGAAAAATTTATGTCGAGAAAATCATCTAATCCCCACTATTCATTGGGGCGTTACATAAGAATATTATTAGTCACCATAATTCTCCTTGCCCTGTCCACTATAGGCACAGGATTTAGGGCTATTTCCAATGTGCGAGAATCCTACCTGCAATCGGCGGACTACAACTTTGCCACCTACACCAAAAACCTGGGGGCAGCCCAGGGCATGGCCTTGCACCAGTTGAATGCCTCTGTTATGGATGACACTTTGATGAAGGACATCGTAGCCCCTGAATCTTTTAGCGACAAGACCTACGCTTTGGAGTTATTGCGTTCCCGCTTTGCAGACAACAACTACTATATAGGAAACAATGCCCTATACATTCTCTATACAAATTCTGACGGGAATTTTTACAACCTTTCTCAATTAAACGGCACCTACGAAGACTATCTTTTGAAATGTGATTACATAAAGAGTCTTTATGAGGACAACACCCTATATCACAGGAATGGTTCCTTTTTGACCATCCGATTGGAGGGTGCCCCTATTCTGGCCTACCAGATTTCTTACAAGGA
>JAIKWH010000081.1 GCA_024684955.1 Pseudobutyrivibrio sp. | reverse complement strand
AGGACGTCGGCGAGAGCACGACAGTGACAGGACGTCGCATAAAGTGCGGCGCCTGCGTCCCACAAATTCACTTTGTCGCATTTCTTATTGAACGGAGAGATAAAGCAACTATCCCTAAAGGACCTGCAAGATAATAAAAACCTAGAGTGTCTGTGTCAGGCACACATTTTTTTGAATTGTAAAACCAGTTAAAAGACAGTCACGGGATGCTCCCTTGGGGCAATAAGAAAAACTTGAATTTTCCTGCAATTGTCAGGAAAACTTGGGGGCAGGGCCCTTGGGGCAGGGCACAAAAATGGGGGTGGGCCCGGTGGGCCACCCCATTTTTATTTGAATCCTATATTCTTTCTTTAATTTAGAGCGATATGAATTTGTTGGTTGTGGCGTCGAGACGTTCTGTGACCTGAGTGTTTTGGAGCATGGCCTCGTCGATTTCCTTGATTTCACCAACCATGTTGGAGGCGTTTTTGGCTGAGACTCCGATGGCCTCGGAACTTTCGGAAACGGAGTTGGAGATGTCGGCTACTGAGGATACTACGCTTTCCATTATAGTTTCCAGGTGGTCGGCCTTGTCGGTAAAGGTGTCTAGGAGGTCACTGATGAGAACGGCTGTGTTCTCGTATTTCTCTCCGGTTTCAACGTATTCGTCGTAGTCTTGGAGGACTGTGGTGTTGATGAATTCCATTACCTCTTTGGCGGTGGTGGACAGGTGGCCTACGGCCTCGGTTACCTCTACGCTGATGTTTTGAATGTTGGCGGCAGTCTTGCGGCTGTCGTCGGCTAGTTCAGAAATTTCTGAGGCAACTACGGCAAATCCCTTTCCTGCCTCACCGGCTCTGGCAGCCTCTATAGAGGCGTTGAGGGCCAGCAGGTTGGTGTGGGATGATATGTCCAGTATGACCTTGGTCAGCTCGTTGATTTGGCTAACCTTTTCGCTGTCTTTTAGGGCGGAGTCAAGGACAGAACTGAGTTCTTCCATCTTTTGGCCGGTTTCGGTTTTTTTGGTGTTAACGCTGGTCTTGATTTCGATGGCCTCGTTTTTGATGGCGTTGGCAGTTTCGGAGCCAGTCTTGGCTGCCTCTGCGATGTCGCTGGTGGCGCTTCTTACGTCGTTGACTCTTTCGTTGATGTCGGTGACGGTGTCAGTTACTGAATTCATGCCGGCGGATAATTTCTCCATGGCCTCAGAGGTGTTTACAATGTCTTGGTTGGCAAGACGGACCTGAGAGGAGATGGCTTCTGAGGAGTTGGTGAGGATTTCGGAGCCTTCCTTTACGTCCTTCATAATGCCTTGCAGTGATTCAATAAATTTGTTGATTCCGTTTATGATATATAAAAGTTCTGACTTGCTTTTGGTGGTGATGCGGGATGTCAGGTCACCCTTTCCATGGTCTATGTTTGAGATAATTTCATTTAACTGGCTATATATAACTTTGATTTTGCTGATGATATTTCTGTAGTTTAGGATGTAGTTAAATATGATTATCAAAAATACGATTATGGTTCCAATGATGGAAATGGTCATGCCCTGCCTTAAGAGGGCATCCATGTAGGCTTTGTTGTCCTCAGAGGTCTTTACTACGGCCCTGTCCACCACTGATAGGGCATGACTGATGGCAACTTTTTGGATTACCGCCTTTTGATAGAGGAT
Organism: Pseudobutyrivibrio sp.; assembly: GCA_024684955.1. Taxonomy (GTDB): domain Bacteria; phylum Bacillota; class Clostridia; order Lachnospirales; family Lachnospiraceae; genus Pseudobutyrivibrio. Next base: position 5,499 of record JAIKWH010000081.1, on the reverse strand, counting down.
GTCCTGAGCGTAGGTGTTGTTGCCAGCGGCTGCCCTGGTCATGGCCTCGTCCAACTGAGAAGAAAATATAGCGTATTCGCTTTCAATTCTCGCTAGGGCGTCCTGCACCTCTGGGTCATCATTTCCTTCAAATTCTTTTTTTAATGTGGCAATGTCTTCCACCACCTTGTCCTTTGCCAGGGCGATTTCTGGGGCCAAAACTTCCTTGGTCTCAGGGGCGGCTGCCATGATGTAGCCGGATACCTGGTCGTAGAGGGATGTGATGTCGCTGGTCAGTTCTGACTCTGACCGGTTCAATTCTAGGACTGCATCCGACATGGTCTTGCTGGAATTATTGCTGTCTACCATTAGGTAAATGCTGATAAAGTTTACAAGCAAAAAGGCAATGAGGATGGCTAAGTTTAGGATAGAAATCTGAGCTTGAATGGAATGTATTAACTTTGGCTTTTCTGTAATAGTAGAATTGCCATTATCATAATTATCATTAGTGTTTTTTCTCATGACAACCCCTCCTTTACAGTGCATATATATCAGTTGCAAATGCTTTTAATTCATCCATAAAGCCTTGGGCGTCGGTTACCCCGGCGGCGTAATTATAAAAGGCTGGTGCTATGTAGTATTGCTGGCAGCCCTCCTTTAGATTCATCCAGTGCCATGAGGAAGTTTTGCCTGCAGCTAGGTAGTCGGTTATGGTCTGGGCAAATGGGTCGTCGGCTATGTAGGAGCATGACTTGTATGGACTTACATATCCGCATTGCTCTACAAATATTTTTTGGCCCTCATCGCTGGCACACCAATTGAGAAAGGCCTTTGCCTCTTCCACATTTCCCTCTTTGCTGACTGCCCACCAGGCAGGAGAAGAGGTGAGAATGGTGTCTATGCCATCTTGGAATGCATATGGTGCCATGCCACAAGAAAAACCGGTGTAGTTTTCAGATGAGGATAGGAGAACTCCGATCCAAGAGCCCTGGGTTACAAAGGCATATTTGCCAGATGCAAATCCCTGGACCTGTTCATCATAGCTTCCGGTGGTCAGTAGGTCTGGGTCAGAATATCTGTTTAATAGTCCTATAAAGGATGTGAAATCTGAAAGTCTCTGTTCGTCAAACTGCCCAGCCTCTAATAGGTCAAGGTTTGAGGTGTCATCTCTAGCCAGGCCTGAATCCAGGTATGCTCCAAATAGGTGGTTACCTGTGGACCAGAAAAGGTTTTCTTTCTCGGCACAGTATCCCACAACTGCTGTAAGACCTAACTCCTCCTTTTTGGAATCTATTAGAGCAAAGGCCTCTTCGTATGCTCCAGGGCTAGTGAGAGTGCTAGGGTCTATGCCGCAGGATGACAGGATATCTGCATTATAAGCAAATCCAATGGCCTCTGTAGTATAAGGAAATCCCAGGGTGCCGTAGGTGTTGTCCACATATTCTGCATCTGTATCAGCCACCCATTCCTGGTCAGACAAATCTACAAGGAGACCTTCCCAGTTTGCAAATCCAGCCACCTCACATGTTATGATGTCTGGCATTTTTCCTGCCAGGTAGTAGCCTTTGAGGGTGGACTGTACATCTACCCCGGCATATACAGACTGGATTTCTACTTTTATACCAGTCTGGCTAGCATTAAAGGCTGAGGCCAAGGAGTTTAATTGACTGCTTACCTCTTCCTTATTATTTAATACTGTAACTACCACAGGCTCATTAGCCATAGCGCTGTCTGGGTCTGCAGGAACCTCATCTTTGTTTGCACCTTTGACAGGACCGCAAGAAATCAGTAAAACAGCAGAGATGGTGAGAACTAATATAATTTTAATTTTGCCCATTTATTTACCTCCTCATAAATTGTAAAGACAATTTATAAGGATACTTATATCAGAAAGAAGTTAAGGATTTGTGTCTATTTATCTACGTTTTATAAATAAAGTAGTAATAATAACTAAAATTTAGTGAAGTTTTATTGAAATAACTGCAGTTAGACAGTTGAAACTTGAATAAAATAGTGCTATATTGTATACAGAGTTAGGAGCGACTAACAGGAAATAGGAAATTATATCTACAATTAGGCAAAACTGATTATAATTGTTGGTAAATTTATTAAGAGGAAGTGAAATTTGATGCCATTAGTATTAGCACCTGCCGGACAGGCACAGATGATTAAAAAGATTGGCGGACAGCCAGAAGTAAGAAGACATCTTGAGGAGTTGGGATTTGTTCCTGGAGGCTATGTTACCGTTATTAGTGAAATTGGCGGCAACCTTATAGTCAATGTAAAGGAATCCAGAATTGCTGTTGATAAAAAACTTGCCCAAAAGGTAATGGTTTAAAACATAAGGTAAAGGAGAAAAATATGAGAACTTTGAGGGACGCACGGGTAGGCGAAACCGTGAAAGTTGAAAAGGTGGCTGGTGAAGGCGCTATCAAGCGCCGCATCATGGATATGGGTATCACAAAGAATGTAGAAATCTATATTCGCAAGATTGCTCCATTAGGAGACCCTGTTGAGGTAACCGTTAGAGGGTATGAACTTTCTGTCAGAAAATCTGATGCAGAGATGGTTATTTTGAAGGAGGGAGAGTAATGGGAATTAGAATAGCACTTGCAGGTAATCCAAACTGCGGTAAAACAACTTTATTTAACGCACTTACAGGCTCAAACCAGTTTGTAGGAAACTGGCCTGGTGTTACTGTAGAATACAAAGAGGGTAAATATAAAGGCGAAAAGGAAGTTACAATCGTTGACCTTCCTGGTATTTATTCACTTTCTCCATATACATTAGAGGAAGTAGTTTCTCGTAACTATTTGATAGACGAGAGACCAGACGCAATCATCAATGTAATTGATGGTACAAACCTGGAGAGAAACCTTTATCTCACCACACAGATCATGGAAGTAGGCATTCCTGTAGTTGTTGCTATCAACATGATGGATGTTGTGGAGAAAAATGGTGACAAGATTAATACAGGAAAACTTTCCGAGGAAATCGGAGTACCTGTTGTAGAAATCTCTGCTCTTAAGAACAAGGGACTTTCAGATATAGTAAACAAGGCTATTGATGCTGCCAAGGAAGCAAAGCCTCAGGCACCAAAGCATAGATTCAACGGTTCTGTTGAGCATGCGTTTGCTCACATCGAGGAACTTTGCCTCCACGATATTGCAGATGAGAATCTTCAGAGATGGTATTCAATCAAATTATTTGAGCGCGATGAAAAGGTTCAGGAAAAACTTGGACTTTCTCAAGAAGTTATTTCCCACATAGAAAAAGACATCCAGTCTTGCGAGCAGGAACTTGACGATGACGCCGAGTCAATCATCACAGGTGAGAGATACAATTACATTGGCACAATCATTGGAGACTGCGTAAAGAAGGCTGCTGTGGGACTTAGTTCATCTGACAAAATTGATAGGGTCCTGACAAACAGATGGCTGGCCCTGCCAATTTTTGCCCTTGTTATGTGGCTTGTATATTACATTTCTGTTACAACAGTTGGAACATGGGCTACTGACTGGGCAAATGATGGTGTATTCGGGGATGGCTGGCATCTCTTTGCAATTGGTTCTGCTGATTACAATGATGCAGCAGAAGAATTTGCAGCAAATCAGATTATAGTTGATGGATATGATGTATATGTAGAGGAAAATGGCACAGAGCCAACAGGTGATTTTGAGTATCCTGTAGAGGATGAGGAGACCCTGGAGGTTACATATGAGACAGCATCTCTGGAGGATTATGAGGCTGCAAAGGCTTATGTAGAATCAAACGAAGAGCCAGACCCAGCAAATTACGGTGTATGGGTTCCAGGTGTTCCTGTTTTAGTAGGCAACTTACTTGAATCATTAAATGTAAACGAAATTGTTTCAGGTCTTATCCTGGATGGTATTGTAGCCGGTGTTGGTGCAGTCTTAGGTTTCGTACCTCAGATTTTTGTACTCTTCATCTTCCTTGCATTCCTTGAGTCTTGCGGATATATGGCCAGAGTTGCATTTATCATGGACCGTATCTTTAGGAGATTTGGTCTTTCAGGAAAGTCATTCATTCCTATGCTCATCGGTACAGGTTGTGGTATCCCAGGTATCATGGCTTCTCGTACAATCGAGTCCGACAGAGACCGAAAGATGACAATTATGACAACTACATTTATTCCTTGTGGGGCTAAGCTTCCATTTATCGCAATGGTTGCTGGTGCAATCTTTGGAGGAGCTTCATGGGTTGCTCCATCCGCTTACTTCCTTGGAATTTTTGCTATCATTGTTTCAGGTGTTATGCTCAAGAAGACAAAACTATTTGCAGGAGATCCTGCTCCATTTGTAATGGAACTTCCAGCATACCACTGGCCAACACTTGGCAACGTACTCCGCAGCATGTGGGAGCGTGGATGGTCATTCATAAAGAAGGCCGGCACAATCATCCTCCTTTCAACAATTGTTGTTTGGTTTACAACATTCTTTGGATTCACAGCCGATGGATTCAGAATGCTTGCTGAGGATGAAATCGACATGTCAATCCTTGCAAGCATTGGCAAGGCCTTTGCATGGATCTTTATCCCACTTGGATTTGGACATTGGGAGGCAACAGTTGCTTCTATCACAGGTCTCGTAGCAAAGGAAAACATCGTAGGTACTCTCGGTATTATCTACAGCGCATCAGGTGACGTATACGGCGCCATGAACGCAGCCTTTACAGCAGCATCAGGATTTGCATTCCTGGCATTCAACCTACTTTGCGCTCCATGTTTTGCAGCCATGGGTGCTATCAAGCGAGAGATGAATTCTGCAAAGTGGTTCTGGACAGCAATCGGATACCAGTGTGGATTCGCATGGGTCATCGGACTCATCAGCTACCAGGTAGGTAAGGTATTCACAGGCGAAGGATTCACAGTTGGCACAATCTTTGGAATCGCTGCAATATGCATACTTATATATGGAATTTTCAGAAAAGATAAATACAAAGCAAACTAATAGATAAGGAGATTATTATGGGAACAGCTATAGTCGTAATAGTGCTGGTATTAATAGTGTCAGCCGCAATTCGTTCAATAATCAAGGCCCGCAAAAACGGACAACATCCAGCTTGCGGTGGCGATTGCAACCACTGTGGCGGCGGCTGCCATTAATAATTATTCATAAGCAACTTAAAAGATGGCACCATTCGGTGCCATCTTTTTTTACCCCAGGCCCCACAACAAAAACATTATTTCTAAAGCCCCCTCCGAAGGGCTGGGCCCCAAGTTTTCCTGACAATTGCAGGAAAATTCAAGTTTTTCTTATTGCCCCTAGGGAGCATAACATACCTGTCTTTTAACTGGTTTTACAATTCAAAAAAATGTGTGACTGACACAGACATTTATTTGTTTACAAATCTTGCAGGTTCTTTAGGGATAGTTGCTTTACCTCTCCGTTCAATAAGAAATGCGACAAAGTGAATTTGTGGGACGCAGGCGCCGCACTTTATGCGACGTCCTGTCACTGTCGTGCTCTCGCCGACGTCCTGTCGGCTCACGCCTGCGTC
>JAIKWH010000053.1 GCA_024684955.1 Pseudobutyrivibrio sp. | reverse complement strand
TTATGCAGAAGAACGCATACAAGAACGCTATAACTGTAAAACTCCGCTTGAAGTAAGAATGGAAGCTTTATCCTCTGTAAATCCTACAGAATATCCTATTCCAGAAAACAAGCGAATCAATAAATACAAAGAGAACTGGTGCGCATAGAAAAATGACCATACCTCATACGAAGTATGGTCATTCTCTAAACACTCATTTTAGATATTTATCCTGTCTACTTGACAGGGAGCATATCATAATGCCGGCCCTTTTTCTTTTACAGATATTTGATTATAAACGTCTAGCCCCGTCTCCTATATCTACTACATAGAATTCTGCATCTAGATCAAATTTTTCCTTGTATGCCTTTCCAACTGTGTCTTTAAAGTTTTCTACGGCGTCATTTTTTACGATGGCTACTGTGCATCCTCCGAAACCACCGCCTGTGATGCGGGCACCAATTACTCCTGGTACCTTCCACTGGGTCTCTACTAGGAAATCTACCTCCTGGCAAGAAACCTCATAGTCATCACGCAATGATACGTGGCTGGCATTCATGAGCTGGCCAAATTTCTCCAGGTCATTGGCATTTAAAGCCTCCACAGCCTCTATTGTACGCTGGTTTTCTGCTACAGCATGTTTTGCTCTCTTATAGTCAATCTCGTCCTTGATAACTGTGCCATATTTTTCAAACTCTGCCATTGTCAAATCTCCAAGAGAAGAGATGCCGCATACTGTCTGTAGATCTTTGAGAGCTCTAGAGCTCTCATTGCGTCTATCGTTGTATGCTGAGTCAACCAAAGAGTGTTTTACCTTGGAATTGGTGATTACAATAGATGCATTCTCCAATTTGACAGGTGCATATTTGTAGGATAAATCCGCACAGTCAAGGAAAATGGCGTGGTCTTTTTTACCCATTGCAACCGCAAATTGGTCCATTATACCGCAATTGCATCCGTTAAAATTGTTTTCTGAGTACTGGCCGATGAGAGCCAAATCTGTCATGGTCTTGTTTAGGCCAAAGAGGTCTGTAAGAACTGTGCCTGTCAGGACCTCCAGACTGGCTGATGAAGAAAGACCAGAGCCGTTTGGAATATTGCCCCATACAACCATATCAAAACCGCTAGGGATCTTGGTGCCCTTTTCAATCATGGCCCAGACAACTCCTAGTGGGTAATTTGCCCAGCCGTAGGAATCCTTGTTTACCAATTCATCCAGTGAACTATTGATCACTCCGTCGGCTGACAGGTTTTCAGAATATAGTCTGATTTGCTTGTCCTCACGAATTCTTGCAATAGCATAGGTGCCAATTGTGAGAGCGCATGGAAATACGTGACCACCATTGTAGTCAGTATGCTCTCCGATTAAATTAACTCTGCCAGGTGCAAAATATGCTCTGATGTCCCCCTGGTCGCCAAACTTTTCCTTAAAGATGGCTTTTAACTCTTCTAATGTCATTTTCCTCTCCCTTATACCTTTATATTTTATTTTTCGTATATCTTTTGCTTGTTATATCTTTTCATGGCATTCATAAGTTTTTCGCCAGGTGTGAAAAGCATTTTAAAATCAAAGTCCTTTTCTTGGCTATGTCCCACCAGGATGTAGTCAGTTTTTTCCTCATTGTGAGCGCTGCAGTCAAAGAACTTCATGTTAGCATTGTCGTATTTGAGAGCCTCATTAGTACCCAACTCTGCAATCATCATTACGTCAGCAGACTCTACTGAAACCACCTTTTTGCGCTTGCTGTTATTGATTATCTTTGCAACATCCAGGCTACCGTTGGTGTAAATGTACTCGTATTCTACATTCTTCTCAGAAAATTTTAGGATTGTGAATATAGCAGATACTATCAAAAGAATTGTAAATATGAGATTTGGCATAATAGCAGTCGCTGCCAAAAGAATAATAGTCAAGGCCAAAAAGCAATTCTTAACTGTGCTTTGCTTTTTTGTCTCTGCAGATTTTACTGCTTCCTCTACATATGTGTCATTTGATTCAAACATTACCTTACCCTCCAAAAAAAATTGCTAGTGCGTACACACTAGCAATAATTATATCCTATATTTCCATAAAACTAAACGCAATTTGCTGTAAGAATATGATTTATTTTAACAATTTACCCCGTATTCCTTGCGGACAAATTCTCGAAATACCGGTATAGACCTCTCCACCTTTTCAGTGTCTATGCAATAGGCCATTCTAAAGTAGCCTGGGCAGCCAAAATTGTCTGCCGGCACCAAAATCAGGTCATATTTCATAGCCTTTTTACAAAAGGCCACAGCGTCTTCTTCCAGCGCCTTTGGGAAAATGTAGAAGGTGCCCCCTGGTTTGACCACTGTAAATCCCATGCCTACTAGGGCCTGATATAAGATTTTCATATTTGTCTCGTAGACAGATAAATCTGCTGTTTCATCTAAAACTGATGCCACCGCCAGTTGTGAGGTGGATGCTGGGCAATTGTGTCCAATGCCTCGGCTTATCTGGCCCATGATAACAGCCAGGATGTCTGAGTCTGTACAATTAGGGTTGATTGCCACGTAACCAATTCTCTCCCCCGGCAGAGAAAGGCTCTTTGAGAAGGAGTAGCAGGAAAGAGTGTTGTCATAAAATTTGCTAGGGTATGGACACTCTAGGCCTCCAAAGGTAATCTCCCTGTATGGCTCGTCAGAAATCAAAAAGATGTCGTGACCAAACTCTTTTTCCTTGTCCCTGAGAATGGCTGATAATTTCTCCAGTGTCTCGGGACTATACACAACACCTGATGGGTTGTTTGGAGAATTGATTAGGACAGCCATGGTTTTGTGGTTGATTTCCTCTAAAAAAGCATCAAAATTTATTTGGAAATCCTCAGTAGATGGAGGAATTACCTTCATTACTGCCCCGGTTCTTTTTATATATTCTCGATACTCTGGGAAAAATGGTGCAAACACAATAATTTCATCCCCAGGCTCAGTCACCGCCCTAAAAGCATGGGCCAGAGCACCTGCTGCACCTATGGCCATAAAAATGTGCTTTGCCTTGTAGGCTATGCCAAATCTCTTATTTAGAGAATTTGCTACCTTTTCCCTGACATCTTCGATTCCTAAGGATGGGCTGTATCCGTGAATGGTCATTGGGTCTTTGCTATTGTACATATCAATGACCTTTTTTGTGTAATCCATTGGGCAAGGAACGCTGGGATTACCAAGGCTATAGTCAAATACATTCTCGTAGCCGATTTCCTTGCCACGGGCTGTGGCATATTCGCTTAGTTCTCTGATTACCGATTTTTGACTAAGCATGTTTTTGTAAGACTGGTTAATCATTATTCTCCCTACTTATATTTTTGTCGTTTTCGTTCATCTGTAGATAGTGGATCCGCTTGTCCTTGTACATGTTGTTATCTGCTTCCTTGATTGCCTCATTGATTTTGTCTGTATCGGCAATCCAAACATGACCGATGGCCATGCTCATAGCCTCCGAAGAGTTTTCCAGGCTATTTCGCAGCATCTTTATCATCTGCTCAAAGTCCTTTGGACTCACATCCTCCACCACGGCAACAAACTCATCTCCTCCTATTCGGTAGCAATTCCTTGCATGGAATATTCTGGACAGGAGGTTTGCTCCCTTTTGTATATATTGGTCTCCAGCAGTGTGACCCATCTGATCATTTACAAGTTTTAGTCCATTTAGATCTACAAAGCAAATACCTACGCTTACCCGCTTGTTGGAAATTCTCCTCTTGGCCTCTATAAAGGCATATCTATTGCCCAGACTAGTAAGGGCATCGTGGGTGCTAATATATGACATTTCTCGGGTCAACCTATAGTTTTTTAACTCTGCCGCCACGAGAGTAGCCACTGTCTCCAGTACAGTCTTAAGGTTTAGGTCCTCCCGCTGGACGTAGTTTTCTATAACAAGATACCCTATTATCTCCTCTTTTTCCATCAGGGCAGCCACACTATATCTGTTGATTTTCCCCTCAAAAATCCGGCTGTATGCCTCTGGGTCTGTTTCCTTTACTGATTTGGTGTCATCCTCGATATAGATGCCGTCCTCATTTAGATGAGAATTCCAAATGGCAAAGACCTGAGAATTGTTCATCTCATTGGTGCCTGGCATACCAATACCTCGCCTGTCGTCTATCCACTCGTAGAGTTGGCCTACCCGGCCCTTGTCCGCCTCCACCACAAATGCTCTGTCTGCCCTCAGGGTCTCACCTAGTTTCTTCAAAACCACCCTAGCTGACTTGGCAAAGTCCTCCCTTGAAAGAGCCTTGGCGCATTCAATCATCAGTTGGTTGGAGTTGCTGACCACAACGTGTTTTTTCTCTTTTTCCTTTACAGCTGTAACATCATGGATAATAAAAGCGCAGTATCCCTTTTTATATACGGGAACAGCCCAGAATTCCAGCCATATTTCAAACTGGGTATTGTATGATCTGTTGATAGACGGCTGCCTGAGAATGGCGGCCTGATAACTGATGCGCATCCAGTCCTCGTCTCTGTTTGAGACCATTTGATAGAATGTAGAACCTATGAGTTCAGACACAGTTCGCCCTGCGAATTTTGCATAGCGCTCATTGGCAAATATGAATTCCATGTCTGTAACTGTCCCAAAGGGATCTGTTACCACCTTGAATACACAGCATGCATCAGGCAACTCCATGAGCATCGTTAAGATTTCATCACTGGTGTACTCATCATTTTTCATTCCCCAATACCTCACTATCTAGTAGTTTGATATTCTCCCAGTTTCTTCTATATTGAAATTATAATGAAAACTAGTATTTTTTTCTATGTTTTCTGTATATTTTCTCTTATAATTTAATGTAAATGGTGCATTATTCACATTAAAACGTTTTTCGTGGATTTTAATCTAATTTTAATCTTCTAAAAATCTATCTTTAATTTTGTACCCGTATCATTTCAGATAACAAATAAAAACCCATATCTGAAAGGAAGGAAATCTATGGAAAATTTTGAAAAAGTAGAATTAATCAGAGAAAAAACCGGTGTGTCTTACGAGGACGCAAAGGCTGTTTTAGAGGAGAATAACTATGACATGCTTGATGCCATCATTCAGTTGGAAAAGGATGGCAAGGTGAAGGAGCCAAAGTCTAGTTCCTACACAGCCGGGGCTAGCCAGGAGATGGAAAATGTCCACCAGTTTGAAAAGGCTCAGGAAAAGTACCAGGAGGATTGCAAGAAAAATAGTTTCAAGGAAGGCTGCCAAAATTTTGGTCACTTCGTAGAGAACATTTTCAAAAAAACTGTGGAGATAGAATTTTGCGTAAGCAGAAATGGAGAGCCTGTGGCTAAATTCCCTACATTAATTCTCATCTGCCTACTGCTCTTCTTATTCTGGGTAACTGTTCCACTCATCATTATTGGCCTCTTCTTTGGCTTTACATATAGCTTTATCGGTGCTGAAAAAGTTGTTGTGGATGTAAATGATGTTTGCGACAAGGCATCTGAAGCAGCTGAGAATATTAAAAACGAATTCATGAAGGATGACGAAAATAGGTAATGAGTAAAATTCTTATTGTAGAAGACGAACCTCAAATTGCCAGATTTGTTGAGCTGGAACTGATACACGAGGGTAATTCCGTAGAAAAGGCCGAGGATGGCCGGACTGGACTAGACATGGCCCTTGCCACGGATTATGACCTTATCCTCTTGGATGTTATGCTGCCAGGGCTCAACGGCCTAGAAGTGCTTAGGAGAATCAGGAGTCATAAAGAGACTCCTGTTATTCTTTTGACTGCTAGGGATGCGGTTATGGATAAAGTATCCGGCCTGGACGCCGGAGCCGATGACTACATAACCAAACCCTTTGCCATCGAGGAACTCCTGGCCCGTATTCGGGTAGCCCTAAAAAGACATGGGGCTGCCTCTTTTTCAACTAGACAAATAACTGTGGGCACTGTCATGATCGATCTGGACCGCCACGAGGTCCAGGTGGGGGATCAGCCTGTAGAATTGACCAACTACGAGTTTGAACTCCTTAGGATTCTCATGGAAAACAAAAATATAGTCCTGGATAGAGACCATCTCATTAATGAAGTCTGGGGCTATGATTTTGATGGAGAAACAAACGCTGTGGATGTCTACATCCGCCATCTCCGCACAAAAATCGATGACCGCTTTGGAATCAAACTGATTCAAACTGTCCGCGGGGTAGGCTATGCCATTAAAGAGGACTGCCTATGAATGTAAATAAACGCACCTCATCAATTGCACGTGAAATCAACTCTTCTTTCTTTTTTAACAAGTTTAAGTCCTTTTTTAATGTGGATCTATTGCTTGTTTTGGCTTCTTTTGGCATTTTTTTCTACCGCTGCTACAAAAGCATCCCAGCCGATGAATTCCTAGAATCCATTGATTTTAGGGGCAATGACTATACAAATCTCACCCTACTAATTACCACAGACCTGTCCATATATGATTTTCCTATGTTGGACTATCTCTATTCGGTTGGGACTCTTCTCTTTGTGATTCTCCTTTATGAGATTATTAACCTGCTGGGGTCGCTGGCTTACACTAGCCGGATTCGTAAGGAGTTAAAACCCCTTAATGAGTTGGCTTTACAGGCCGAGGCCATCAGTGAGGTCCCTCTAGATTCCACCAAATTTGAGGAATTGGAAAAGGCCATTTTAAAGGCTGAGGATAAAAATGGGGTCTCGGTTTCTACTGGAGATGAAGACCTGGCCAGCATCGAGGCCGCTTTAAACTCTCTTTTGTATAGGATGCAGGAGGCAATGAAACAGCAGACCCGCTTTGTGGACGACGCCTCCCACGAATTGCGGACCCCTATTGCAGTAATCCAGGGCTACGCCAACATGCTGGATAGGTGGGGAAAGGATGATCCTGCTGTCCTTGAGGAATCAATCCAGGCTATTAAAAATGAATCCGACAATATGAAGGAACTCATTGACCAACTATTATTTCTGGCTAGAGGAGACAATGGCCGGCAAAAACTTACAATGGTTTCTATAGATCTTTCCACCATTATGAAAGAGGTCTGGGAAGAATCTACCATGATAGATCAAAACCATACGTATTATGTTGCAGAAAATAAAGACTGCTGCATCATCGGTGATAGCGCCATGATAAAGCAATCTATTAGAATCTTTGTTCAGAACGCAGCCAAATATTCTGCCCCTGGCAACACCATCAAACTCTCTGTTGATAAAACAGACACCAAGGTATCTTACCTCATTCAAGATGAGGGCATGGGCATAGCAAACGAGGAAATCAGTCACATCTTTGAGCGCTTTTACCGGTCTGATGAGGCCAGAAACTCCTCCACCGGCGGCTCAGGCCTAGGCCTCTCCATCGCCAAATGGATAATCGACGCCCACAAGGGCAGTGTAGAAGTCATCTCCCGCCAGGATTTCGGCACCAGGTTTATTGTCTCTTTTGATAGGGCCTGATAATTTTAAATAAAAACACTAAAAAAGCACTCCCTAAGTTTCCTTAGTGAGTGCTTAATTTTTAGGTATTCAAGAATTAATCCTGTACGTATGGCATAAGTGCAATGTGACGTGCACGCTTGATAGCTACTGTAAGAGCTCTCTGGTGCTTTGCACATGTACCTGTGATACGACGTGGAAGAATCTTTCCACGCTCAGAAATGTACTTCTTAAGCTTTGCTGTATCCTTGTAGTCAATGACATTGTCTTTTCCACAGAAAACACAGACTTTTTTTCTTCTATGCATAGGTCTTCTTCTCTGCTGACCATCGCCTGTCTTATTAAAAGCCATGATTTAACCTCCTAAAGATTACCATAGCCCTTTAATATCCTGAAGGGCTATCGTTTAGTTAAACGGTAAAACTTCGTCAATTCCATCAGGGATATTCATAAAACCGTCGCCTGCATCAGTGCTAGGAGTGAAGTTGCCGCCACCGTTAAAGCCGCCTTCACCGCCCTGTGAATTCTTGCTCTCAGCAAATTCAACATTTTCACATACGACGTCAGTGGTGTAAACCTTGTTGCCATCCTTGTTTGTGTAAGAACCAGTCTGAATACGACCTTCTACAACAAACTTTGTGCCCTTGCGAGCATATTTCTCAAGGAACTCTGCTGTCTTACCAAATGCTACGCAACTGATAAAATCTGCTGTCTGCTCATCGCCTTCTCTCTTAAATCTGCGATCTACCGCAAGAGAGAATCTAGCGACTGCGCTATTGTTTGCTCCACCGTAACGAACCTCTGGGTCTCTTGTGAGACGTCCCATAAGAATAACTTTATTCATAAAATTGATCTCCTTATCTTATACTATTAAGCCTCGTCAGCTCTAACGCATAAGAATCGAAGTACGTTGTCCATGATGCGAACATTCTCTTCTATCTGAGCAGGTACGCCTGGCTCAGCATCAAAGTGGATGAAGTAATAGTAACCTTCACTCATCTTCTGAATGTCATAAGCAAGTCTCTTCTTGCCCCAATCATCGACGTCTGAGATCTGTCCACCAAAGCGAGTGATATACTCCTTTGCCTTTTCAACTGTGGCAGTTCTTGCATCGTCTTCGATCTTCGCATTAACAACGAGTGCTAATTCATACTTGTTCATGCT
>JAIKWH010000013.1 GCA_024684955.1 Pseudobutyrivibrio sp. | reverse complement strand
TCCTCTACATCTTCATCATCAACGGTCTCATCAATGTTGTCGAAATCTCTTTCATTAAATTCCAGATCCTCTTCAGAGATCTCTTCCATTCCAGTTAGGTCTAGGTCCTTGTCATCATCCTCGCCATCATCTACGCTCTCTTCCTCATCTGAATCTTCCTCGGCAGCATCTAAAAACTCATCTGCTGCTGCGTCAAGATCTCCCTGTTCAATCAATTCTTCAACTTTTTTCTTTGCCATTTTAGTTCCTTTCTAGAATGTAACGCCTTCAAGGCTCTGTAGTGTTTTCTTGCCTGCAATCAGGCTTTTAAAGTCGGCTCCATTTTTTTGAGCCTGCTCCAAAGAGTGTTTCTTTATCCTAAGCAAGGTTTCCTTTAGGGCCTTGCTCCTGTCTTTACCATCTGTCAGTTCTCCAACACTGGTGTTAAAAAGTGCTGCAACAACCTTTTGATCCTCCAGGTCCTCAAAATGAGTAGATATGGCACCTGGATCAGGTATTCCATCACTTTCCAATACTGACAAAACCTCACCGGCCACCTGCCTGTACAGTCCATCTTCAAAGTCATCCTGACCAATGTAACTTTTAATCTTTTTGTATATGGTGGGCTCCTCCACCAGCCAGGTGAGAAGCAGACGCTGGGACACCAGAATCCCATCGTCCTTTGGCTTTTTCTTGACAGAAAAATCTTTGGCCTCTGGCTCAGGTCTTGCTGTGATTCCCTGTTCTCCAAGGGTCCTAATATATTTTTTTAGGCCCTCCTTTGGGATCATAAATAGTCTAGAGACTGTGTCAATGTAGTTTTCCCTCTCCAAATCTGAGGAGAATTCCAAAACTATCATCTTGGCCACTTCCTTTTGGAAGTCAGATTTTTTCTCCGGGTCAGTCAGGTCATAATTTTTCTCTAACTGCCTAATCTGATAAATAAAAGAATTTTCAGCGTCGGCAATTCTTTTTTCGTATTCTTGGGCCCCAAGATTTTTAATAAATTCGTCAGGGTCCTTGTATGGGCTCATATTGATAATGCGGCAAGAAATACCTGCCCTTTTCAAAATCGGAATAGCCCTGAGGGCTGCCTTTTGGCCTGCCCCATCTGAATCATAGGAAAGGTAAACATCCTTTACAAATCTTTTCAGAATCCCTGCATGTCCCTCTGTCAGGGCTGTGCCAAGAGATGCAACTGCATTGTCAAAACCTGCCTGATGCAAGGATATAACATCCATGTATCCCTCGCAGAGAATGAACTGGGCCCTCTTGGTCCTCCGGGCAAAATATAGGCCAAACAAGGTCTTTGACTTGTTGAATATCTCTGTCTCTGGAGAATTGAGGTATTTGGGCTCCCCCTCTCCCATGACACGGCCACCAAAAGCGACTACCTTGCCACCGGCATCAAATATAGGAAACATAGCCCTGTTCCAAAATTTGTCGTGGCCACCCCTCTTTTCGTCCAGGGTGATCAGGCCAGAATCCTTTAGAATCTCGTCCTCATATCCTTTTTGTCTCAGATATTTGTAGAGGGAATCTGAATATTTGCTGGTAGCCCCTAGGCCAAACTTGTGCATGGTCTCTGGGCTAAGCTGTCTGCCAGTAAAATAATCCAAGGCCCGCTTGCCAGCGTCTGAGCGGAGAATCTTGTAATAATAGGAAGCAGCCTCCTTGTTGATCTCAAAGAGTTTTTCTCTCTTGGATTCTCGCTGCCTGTCCTGATATGTCATCTCCCTCTTAGGCAATTCCACTCCTGCCTTGTTTGCCAATTCCTCCATGGCCTCATTAAAGGTCATGTTGTTGTAATTCATGAGAAAACTAAAGACATTGCCACCGGCTCCACAGCCAAAGCAATAATACATTTGCTTTTGTGGGCTTACAGAAAAGGAACCAGTTTTTTCATTATGAAAGGGACATAGACCAAAATATTGGCTACCCTTTTTTTGTAAGTTTACATATTGAGAGATTACGTCGACAATGTCAGTTCTGCTTCTGACCTCCTCTATAATCTCCTCTGAATAGTACGGCATTATTTCCCTTTTCTAAACTAACAATTAAAAGCCATCAACTAACCAGGCCTTTGGCATAAAGTACTCATTGAATTTGTTAATGCAATACTGGTCTGTCATGCCTGAGATGTAATCACATATTATTCTCTCCTGGGATGTTCCATCCTCCTCCATAGTGCGGTAGCGATCTGGCACCTCCTCAAAATGATTTTGGTAATAAATATATAATTCCCTAATCATTCTCTTGGCCTTTACCTCCTCAGTTTTAGCCACTGAATCCTTGTAAAGGTTTTGGAAAAGGAACGTTCTAAGAGCAAACATTGCCTCCTCGATTTCCCTTGACATCTTAATCTCTGGAGAATCCTTTGAGGATGTAATAACATCATGAATCAATGTATCTAGCCTGTCTGTAGTGGTAAAACCCAAAGCCTTTCTAATCTCCAGAGGAATGTCATCCTCCGTGAGAATGTTGGCACGGATTGCGTCATCTATATCGCTGTTTACATAAGCAATCTTGTCAGACAAGCGGACAATCTGCCCCTCTGGTGTGGAAGGATGACAAGAGGTACCGTGATTGCGGATTCCATCTCTGACCTCCCATGTCAGGTTGAGGCCTTGGCCTCCCTTTTCCAGTTTTTCTACTATACGCACAGACTGGACCGCGTGATCAAAGCCCTCTGAGCAAAGCTCATTGAGCTGAGCCTCACCAGCGTGGCCAAATGGTGTGTGACCAAGGTCATGACCTAGTGCAATTGCCTCAACTAAATCCTCATTGAGGCGGAGCGCCTTTGCTATAGTCCTGGCATTCTGTGAAACTTCTAAGGTATGAGATAACCTAGTGCGGTAGTGATCACCCTGAGGAGTAAGAAAAACCTGGGTCTTGTTCTTCAATCGGCGAAAAGCCTTGCTATGAAGAATTCTATCCCTATCCCTCTGAAACAGAGGTCTGATATCACATTGTGGCTCGCTGCGATCTCGGCCACGGGATTTTTCATTGAGTGTGGCATAAGGGCTAAGTGTTTCCCTCTCCATCTGCTCAATCATTTCTCTGATTGTGCCCATTTTAGCCTCCAATAATACTGAATAACGACACATTTCTATAAAACAAATTACGGAGAAAAAAAGGAAATCCTTTTTTTCTCCGCATATTTTTAAAAAAATAAATTTAAATTGTTCTAGACATCACTTTTTCTTGTCTATAATCTCCTCTGCCGCCTTTGCCGCATCAATTGTAAAACTCTTTACGCTATCGTTAATAAGATTTACTGCTTCGGCAACGGAATTTGCTGCATTAGATACATTCTCAGATGATCTTGCAACATTTCTAGAGCTTTCTGTCAGTCCATTAATGGTGGATGTAATCTCCATACTAACTGATGATTGCTCCTGAGAAACAGAGGCCATATTTGTGGCTACATCACTAACAGTCTGCATTTTTCCTGCCATATCTGAAAGAGTGAAACTAGCCTGACTCAAATCCTCTGTAATCTCTTTAAAAGTTTTTGCCGCAGAGGTAATACTCTCAGAACTTTCATTAATCATTCTGGTGTTGGCCTCTGATTTTGCAGAAAGGTCAGACACCCTTGATGTCATGGCCTGGATGATTTCTGCAATCTGGCTTGTGGCATCTGAAGAATTGTTTGCCAGCTGTCCAATCTCGGTAGCAACAACTGCAAATCCCTTTCCTGCCTCACCTGCTCTGGCAGCCTCAATTGATGCATTAAGGGAAAGCAGGTTGGTCTGGTTTGCAATGCCACTAATCATCTCTATAATCTGATTAATTTTTTCCGCTGCGTCATTAACTGCATTAACGGCCCCGTTCATCTCAGTCATTGACTCTACGATAGTCTCCATACCATCAGAGACCCTGCTCATCTCGCTTTCGCCAGTGTCGGCTTTTTCAACCAGGGCTCTCATGTTGTCCTCCACCTCAGCCTCGGCCTCAGTCAAATCAGAAACAGTTTGAGCAAGACTTGTGGCATCCTCTGCAACCTCTGTTACTGATTCAGACATAGCCTCCATATTGTCCAAAATCTGTTCCATAGAAATGGACTGTTCCTTTGCCTCGGAATTGAGAATTTCTGCTATATCTTTTGATGCCTTTGAATCATTCTCCAACCTTTTTGAAACCACTTGGATATTCTTTAATGTGTCCCTCATGCCTCCCACAAATTGTTTCATGGAATCATTCATAAAGGCAATTTCATCATTACCATTTGATTCAATATCAACTGTAAAATCACCCTCACTAATGAGTCTTATATTCTCAGTCAGTTTTTCAACTGGTTTTTTAACCATGCGTTTTAATGCAGTTGCCAGCAAGAAGGCAATGCTGCCTAATACTAAAAGGGCTGCCACTACGATAATTATAATCATAGTAATAACAGATGACAGAACATCAGTGGACTTGGCATAATTGATTACCTTCCAATTGGTACCTGAAGCAGTTTCCATTACGACAAAGTATAAGGAACCATTTGCTCGAACAGTCCTCACCACTCCCTCTTCACTATTTAAAACGCCTCCAATGGCTGTATATAAATCATCACCTAAATCAGCCACATTAGCACCGCAATATTCTACATTTGGGCTAGACAATACCATTCCATCATCTGCAATCATTATGGCCTTTCCTGACCCGTATATCTGAATGTTGTTCAGATATTCCTGGCAACTAGCCAGCATAATATCTGCCGCCAAAACTCCCCCTCTGCCGTCAGTCAGTTGCACATGTCTTACAACAGTTGCACAAAGGGCTCCGGTAGCATTATCAAAATATGGAACGTCGTAGAAATAATAATATTTGTCATTATGTGACATACCCAGGGCATACCAATCCGTAGTCCTGTTATCCTTGCCTGGATCATATCCAGTAGGGTCGAGATAGGCCCCATCCTCCAATGTGAGATAAACTCCTGTTGGCATAGTATCGTATCTTTCAATAGTCTGCGCCAAGAAGTTTGTAATTGCAGGGTCACTATCAAACACAGCCAGTTCCAAGGAATCCGCCACGCCATTTAAGTAATAAAACGTAGAGTTTAATTGCTTGTTTACCTCCTGTGAATCAGAAGAAACATGTTGTTCCAAAGAGGTGTAAAGCAGTTCCTTTATCAGGCCATAGCCAAAGGCCCCTACTACTGCAATAATCAAGGCTAAACTGATAGCCATCATTGGCACAAATCTAGCAATAAGTTTTGCGCTTAGTTTTTTACTACTTTTATCCTTTACATTTACCTTTTGTTTCAAATTTTAGTCCTCCTTAATGGCATTTTAGGCACGGAATTTATGATAACATTTTAGACAATAAATGTGTCCATTTTTTGTCAAAATAATGTATTTGTAGCATATTACTAGTCTCTATCCTATAAAGGACACAAAAAAAATCTAAACCAAGGTAATTTGGTTTAGATTCTTGTTGTTTTTATAATCCATAAGGCGCTTATGCCTCTAATACCCTATTAAGTCCCACTACCAGAATATCATCTGAAGAAGGATGCTTGGTAAAGTAGTCTATGGTCTCTATTGTTTTTATAGCACCGCCCTGATCCATTTCCTTGGTGACAACTCTGACGGAATCCTTGCCAGCCCTATATGCTGCCAGCAGGTTTTCTCTGCTAAGTTTTGTGGCAAATATATCCTTGTCCTCCCCAGTCCTTTTTTTAATGCCATAGCTGGTAAGTTCATCAAAGGACCCGGCAGCAGGGAATTGAGACTCATGGCCATCCTCGGTAGAAATGGTGTAATAAGAGTTTTGTGTCAAGTTGCCCAGTATTATAAGAGGGAAATGATTGTATACTGCATCAAGTAGCATATGCATAACACCCTTGTTCTCTGGCTCTTTAACCACATCTATAAATTTGCTAGCCACATCAGCATCCTTATTGTTGCAAATCTGAATAAAATCATTTTCAGTCATAGGTCTTGCAAAAAGGAATCCCTGGATAGTGCGGCAATCCATCATCTGTAGCATCTTAAGCTGCTCAACATTTTCCACACCCTCTGCAACTGTAGAAAGCTCTAATGAATTAGCAAAATAGAAAACAGACTCTAATGTCCTTCTAGCTCGCTTGTTTTCCAAGTCTCCAACTAAAAAAGACTTGTCAATTTTTATAACGTCAACAGGCATATCCTTCACAAACTGCAGTGAAGAAAGTCCCTTTCCAAAATCATCAATTGCAATGCGGAAACCGGCTTCAGAAATTTTTTGGGCCCAAGGAACGATATTCTCGCACTCTTTTACAAGGGCTGACTCAGTAATCTCAACCTCTATAAAGGTTGGGTCTACTCCGTAGGCATTGATAATGCCATTTAAACGATCAACGAAGTTTTCTTCCTGTACATGCCATCTAGAGAAATTGACAGAGATAGGGATTGCGTTTTTACCTAATTGTTTTAAGGCCTTGCAAGCCTCCTCCAAAATATACCAATCAAGATGATTGATGGCATCAGTCTTTTCCAATTCAGGGATAAAGTCGTCAGGAGGGATAATCTCCCCAGAAGGAGAGACCAATCTGGCAAGAGCCTCTGCACTAACCATACAACCTGTAGTAGCATCATATTGAGGCTGGAAATATGCTTTTAATCGATGTTCTTCCATCGCCTGAAATAAGTTAAGTAATACGCTACTGATCATCCTACTCTCCGATTAACAGAAAAAGGGGAGAAATGGCCTGTACCATATCTCCCCGTCTAAAAAAATTATATTAATGTTCTTAACAAAATACAAGCAATTTTTTCACACATTAGACACATTTTCTAACAATTTGCCAAGTTTTTAGTAATTTATGCCAGCACTTTGAGAAATCTGCCCATTAAAAATATTGCAATGCGCCATGCCAAGAAGAACACCTGCAATCCTGTTAGGATGCCAAAGGGTGCTGATGTTTAAAAAATCCTTTCCATATGAATTGATGCCATTGAGGCATTTGATAGCCCGGCCACCCTTGTCCTGCCAGTTGTAAAGATTAGGCTTGTAGTCGTCCACCAATATATCTGACTCTGTCAGCTCCCAAAGGGACTCGGCCACAGCATTGTGCTTTTTAACAGAGGTGCAATAAAAATCCCTCTCATCGAAAGGGAAGTCTTTGGTACCAAGATAGGTCTTGCACCACTCAAACTTGTCCATGGTGTGCTCCCCCTGGATAAGACTCTGAGGGATAGATGTCAAAACATGAACATCAAAAACCCCTGTCCTCTTGCTAATCTCATATAATAAATTGAAGGCACGCACCATATTCTCGTCAGGTTTCTGACGAAGGAAACAATGGGTATGAGGGAACATAAAAGGCATAACCCCATCCTCATCTGGAGTATAAATAGAATAATCATACTGTACCAAAACTCCGTCCATATCAATCCAAAATGTCTTTTTCATACTGCCTACCTCTCAAACAAACTTTCAGAACCTTTGTTCTGATTTGATTATATTACCCGAACATATATTTGTCAATCACTTCCAGGCTCACTTTTATTATAAGAAAGCCCCTGTCCCTTTAAAGGGACTGAGGCATTTCTATTGTTACTACTCACAGAAAAAACACCGGCAGACTATCAAAAATCTGCCGGTAGCTGTATGTATTATGGCTTCTTTATTTCATTGCTTGGATTTTGTCATTTATTCGTTTTGCTTCGTTGCGGTAATGCAACATGAAGAAAAACCATATAGC
>JAIKWH010000064.1 GCA_024684955.1 Pseudobutyrivibrio sp. | reverse complement strand
AATGAATTTCAAGGATACATGTTTTAAAAACTTGTATTAATTCAAGGTTTGTTTCACTGTTCAGTTATCAATCTGCGCTTTGTTGTTGCTCTCAGCAGCAACTCGTTTATACTATCACGACCGGCTGTCTTTGTCAACAACATTTTCTTTGTTTTTCTTAGAAAACTCGCACCATTTGCGGTGCGAATAAGATAATACCAAAGGACCAATTTAATGTCAACAAAATTTCCAAAAAAAATAATAGTGGAAATATTCTCTAAATTCCGACAATTAACTTGATAAAATTGTTGTCATGAACAAACCCCAACATCTGGTCCTGGGCTGTGCCTCCAAGCACAAATTGTCCAAATGCAGAGGCAGGAAAGCAGTCCGCAATTAACATGATAAACCAGATAATTAAAATCGCCTCCAGGGCTCCGGCCACCACTCCAAAGACTTTGTTGATTCCCCTTATTCCCGGAATGATTCCAATTAGACTAATTAATTTGGACATGACAAAGAGCAAGAGTACAGAAACAAGGCAAGCCAATATGATTGCAATGCCAGAAATTGCAGTGGAGGTCAACTCCTCAGATATGGCCTTAATAATCTGCTCCTCTGATTCGTTTACAGCCTCATTTACCTTTTCTGTAATGCTAGCAGGCAGGTTTTTAATCAGGCTCTCCTTGCCAGACCCTTCCTCCTTTTCCTCAGAGTTTATGTAGCGTTCCTCCATCCTCTCTTTAATATGTTCATTTATATTAGAAGAAATCTCTGTATTGTCAGTAATAAAATCAGAGATATATGGGACGCTAAAGTTTATAAACCATATAACAAAAATCCAGGCACACATTCCAAATACGATGGAAAGCATGCCCTTTTTTGCTCCATGAATCAAACAGTATAAAATTATTAATGCACAAACAATTAAAAACCAATTCATCGTCACTATTTTAGAATAATCTCCTCTGTGTTATTCTCCTTGATTAGGTAATACCTTCTATATGTTGATCCAGGCACTACCCTATATACATTATCTTCAAAATTCTGGGTGAACTTTTTGAATCCAAATATATTATATATAGAAACTTCTCTTTTGCCCTTTAGGAGAACCTCCTTGTCTCCAATAAAGTCTACTGTTTCATAGCCTGCCTCCAGGTCTTTAGAAAAGCAATTAAAACCAAGGAGATTATAGACTTTCATCCTATTGGTGATCTGACCACTTTCTCCCACGCTTTCAAATGTGTATCCAAAGTACTTGTCATTATAAAAGACACTTTTTGCGTCTTCTTCTAGACTGATTTCCTTTGCAATAGTGGCCTCATCATTGTTATTAAAGATAATTATCTTGCTATCTCCAAATGCTAAAATCTTGTCGTTCTTTACAAACTCCACATCCGGGATAATCATGTCAACATATGTATAACTCTTGGCAATGTTGTCTTCTTTCTCCCGGCCGGAATCTGAAAAATCATATAGAATCAACTGGGAAGACAGATCTCCCTCCTTAGATGTAATCACCGACATCAAGAGTTTTGTTCCATCGGAAGACAGGGCCATTGCCACAGGAAATCCCTTGTTCTCAGGGTGCATCTCTCCAGACACTAAAAGATTTCCCTTGGTGTCATACATTTGAATGTAGGATGTAGAGTCCTCCTGGAGAAGAAGAGCAACCGTTCCCTGGCCAGCTACCCTGGCTAGAGAAATAGGAGTTGTAGTACCTATGGATTTGACAAAGCCCTTATCCGAGAATATGTCCACCTCAGTACCATTTTTGTCGTAGACAATAATATAGGAATCCTTTATATCTACAGTCGGGTTGGTCATGTCATAGGTGTAGTTCCATATCAGGTTTCCATCGTATTTGGTATAAAATATGCCATCGTTGCTATATTTAATAACGTTGTTTTTAAAACTTATAAACTGAGAATCTGTAGAATCCTTTCTCTCCCAAGAATATTCCACATCATATGAATCATAGGTATGTATCATTCTCGCAACAAACAGGCCCACAAGCAGCAATATGATAAATATGGGTATAACAAAATATCGTTTTTTAGGAGGCTCATAGTTTTCTTCTTGATAATCATCTAAAGATGGGTCTTCCGCCTCGTTTTCTTCATTCTTTCCTGGTAGGGTTATTACTTTAAATTCTTCCATTTATTTCCATTCTATTGATAATAGGGCTGACAAGCAGCCCTATTTTTAATATACAAATATTGCAACTTGATATGGTGCCAGAGGAAAGGCTATTGAATAGTCTCTTCCATCGCACTCGGACTGACTTGGAATCATTACGTCTGAAATAACTCCACCTGGTCCTCCATACTGAGTCCTCTCAGTATCTAAAAGCAGCCTGTGCTTTCTGTTTTCTTGGACACCCACCTTGTAGTCTGGGTAAGACATTGGTGTCATATTTATCACAAAGAGTATATTGTTTTTTCCACTCTTGGACTTTCTGACGAAACTGAAAATGCTCCTGTAATTATCATTTGCATTTATCCACTCAAAACCTGCCCAAGACAAATCTTGCTCGTACATAGCAGGATATTGCTTGTATATATGAAGCAAATCTTTAAAAAGGCGAGAAACACGTCTGTGATTTGGATTGTCCAGCACATACCAATCCAACTCTCTAGCCTCTGACCACTCTGTCCCCTGGGCAAATTCCTGACCCATAAATAAAAGTTTCTTGCCAGGGTGTCCAATCATAAAGGCATAGCCTGCCATGAGGTTTTTATACTTATCTATCTCAAGGCCTGGCATTTTGGCCAGCATAGACCCCTTTAAATGCACTACCTCATCATGAGATAATACTAGGACATACCTTTCCGACTCATTATAACTCATTGCAAAGGTCATCTTGTTGTGATTGTCTTTTCTGAAATAAGGGTCCAGTGACATGTAATCAATAAAGTCATGCATCCATCCCATATTCCACTTGTATGAAAAACCAAGTCCACCCTTGTCTACATCGCCAGTAATCATTGGCCATGCAGTAGATTCCTCGGCAATCATAATCGCTCCTGGATTGCGACCCCTAATCAAAGAGTTGATGTGTCTGAAGAACTCAATAGCCTCCAAATTTTCATTACCACCGTGAATGTTAGGAACCCACTGTCCCGGCTCCTTACCATAATCCAGATAGAGCATAGAGGCAACTGCATCAACTCTCAGACCATCTATGTGGTAATTCTCAATCCATTGGACAGCACTACCGATCAGATAGTTTTTAACTTCTGATTTGCTGTAATCAAAAATCTTTGTGCCCCAGTCAGGGTGCTCTCCCTTTCTAGGATCTGCGTACTCGTATAATGGTCTGCCATCAAAATCTGCCAGACCGTGGGCATCTTTTGGGAAGTGGGCCGGAACCCAATCCAAAATTACACCGATGCCATTCTTGTGGAGGTAGTTGACCATGTACATAAAATCCTCTGGACTACCGTACCTTGAAGTTGGAGCATAGTATCCAGTCACCTGATATCCCCAGGACCCATCAAATGGATACTCGGAAATTCCCATCAATTCTACATGGGTGTACCCCATATCTAAAACATAGTCAGTCAGGCTATGAGCAAATTCTCTGTAGTTGTAGAATCCATCATTTTCTGGCCTTGGATGTCTTTTCCATGAACCTGGGTGGACTTCATAAATTGAAAGGGGCAACTCCCAAAAATTAGGATTGTTCTTTCTCTTTTTCATCCACGCGTTGTCAGTCCACTTAAACTTGCTATTATCAAAGACTCTAGAGGCTGTGCCTGGGCGCTCCTCTGCGTAACTGGCATATGGGTCTGCCTTGTAAAGTTTATTACCCTCGTCTGTATAAATAAGATATTTATACATCTGGCCTTCTTTTACCCCCGGGATGAAAGCCTCAAAGACTCCTATAGAATCTGGCTCTACCCTTTGCATGTAGTTTGCATTCTCGTCCCAGTTATTAAAGTCTCCAATTACGGCAACCGCCTTGGCATGTGGAGCCCACACGTCAAAGTACACGCCGCTAACAGAACCCTCTTTTCCATAGTGTGCACCGAGCTTTTTATAAATATCATAATGTACACCCTGGCCAAACAAATATGCATCTAACTCAGTGAAATAACTCATGGCAACCCCTCTAATATAATCTAGTTATTGAAAATCTTTTTCCTTAAGAACTACATTTCCATCTCTGTCATATTTTGGCTTGCTAAAGAAGCCGCCTCGTGAGGCCTTATCGATAGCTTCGTCCATTATCTCTGCCACTTCTTTGATAGTGGTGACATGATCATATCTACCAATTAAATTAATTCTATTGTACAGGGCAAGTATTCCCATATCCTCTATGCTGCAGCCTGCCTCCATGGCATAGGTCTTGGCAAAGGTGACAAGTTCGTCGATGGTAAAGACCGGTATGTGGATTCTTTCGGTAAACCTGGTGCCAAAAGAATGGTCTTTGCTCAAAGCCTTGTCTATTCCCCTCTTGTTGTCCTCCAAGATAATGAGAGTACCTGTGGTATCATTCTCCATGAGAAGGGAAAGGGTAAGGGCAGTTTCCTTGGAAATATCCCCTGCTGATTCAATAATCAGGCAACCTCCCTGAACCTTTGAATACAGTTTTTGAATATCTTTCTCATTTAACTTGCTGCCTGAAATCTTTCCAATGCCGCCGTTAAGGCAGCCTGATGAAGACTTAATTACCTTGATTAGTCCTGTTGCAAGTTGTGTCTTGCCGGAACCTGGCTCTCCCACAATTACAATATTTCCAGACTTAGTGTCCCCTTCTAGGATTGACTCCCCAGTCTTTTTGATTGTGTCTATGATGTTGGCCTTCATGCCGCTGATAGGAAGGAAGTATGAGAATACTAATAGCTCATCCTCATCTACTTCAATGCCATTATTTGCTGGGGCCTGAACTGTCTCCTCATCCAGGCTAACCTTTTCTGGAACTGGCACGAATTCTTTTGTGTCTTCAAACAAGTCCTCTGGCAAAGGAATGGTTGGAAGGTCGTCATCTATAAAGCCTTCATCATCTAGATTAAAGTCCTGATTTATCTCTTCAAATTCTTCCTCACCGATTGGTTCATTCTCGTCGTACTCATATACCATATTGTCATCGGTATATTTTTCGTCAAATCCCTGATCAGAAAACTCATCCTGTAAAAAGTCATCAGCCTCTTCTTCTGCTGAATCCTCCTCCACTTCTTTGAATGAAATTACGTCTGAAACCTCTATGCCTGACTCCTGCTCCACCTCGAGCAAAGGCTCTTCTGGGCTTTCTACGTCAGAAACTATGTTTATAGAACTAATCTCTGGCTCCACTTGAGGAATCTCCTCCTCGCCAGCCTCAGAATTTGTCTCATCTGTTAATCTGTCTATTTCCTTTTGCAGCATTCTATTAACATCTGCAATCATCTGGGATGCTTCTTTGAAATCCACGTTGTCTGTCTCCTCGCCCGGATTTAATATTGGTGGCTTCCAACTGCTTGTTCCCTCTGCAAGGGCAGCGCCTGTAGCCGCTGCGGCTGCTATTGCTCCTGCTGTCTTTACCACTGGTATGTTGACAGATCCCTCTAGGGCTCCATCCACATTTAATTTTGGTATAGAGAATCCTCCCTCTATCAGCTCTTCGCTTTCTTCTTGTGCCTCATCTTCCTTTGCCGATAGATATTGCTCTTTTAAAAGCTCGTGGGATGTCATGCCAGCATCAAGTTTTGACATAACTCCCTCCAGACGATTCAATACTGAATTGGCCTCTCTCAAAGCCTTTGTCCTGGCGGCTTCCAGCTCTTTACTCTTAGCCTCTTCCATTGCAGCCTCTGCAGCCCTTTTTGTCTTTTCCCATTCAGCCAAGACATCATCGATGGTCATCTGACCCTCAACCTGCTCGTCTTCAGAGGATTCATCGTCAGGTAACATAAGACTGATCTGTCCATCAAAGCCCTCCTCCAGGTACTGCTGGAAACTATCGTTAACCGAGAATTTCTCCTCTTTAACCTCTGTCTTTTCCTCCTCTGGTACCTTTAGATAAGGTATTTCCTCAACTAAGTCCTTGATGGCATCCATGTTTTCAGAAACTTCTTCTGTTTCTGTGGCCTTCATGATCTCGTCTATACTCTTTTTGATTTCTGCCTGAAGGCTAATTGTGTTAAACCGCTCAGGACCTGTTGGCAACTCAACAGATGGAATTGAGATAGTCTGAGGAATAATCTCTCCTGATTTAAGTTCCTCGCCTGCAACAATCTCAGTGATTCCATCCTTCTTCTGCTGCATATGCCTATATTTGTTTTCTTGATTTTTGTCCAATGGTTGATAGAGCATCTTGAGTTCTAAGGCCCTCTCTACAACTGGACCATCACCAAACCAAAGTATTATTTCATCGCAAAGCTCTATACATTTGTCAGCCTGGTTGGTCTTGTGGTAAAGATAAGCCAACTCGTAAGCCCACTCCTCGATGAAGTCATTTTCTTTCAGTTGCTCCAATATCTTTATCAAGGTCGCATTGTCTGCTCCCTTAGCAACATTGATATTGTATTTAAGTATGTATTTAAGACTATCGTGTGGGGCTATCTGCACAAAATCATTGTAGTATTCTTGGGCTGAATCCAAGTCCTTCAACTTTACTGAAATGTTGCAAAGTTTGTACAGAATCATTCTCCCGATTGGAGAACGCTCGTGAGCAATATATAAAAGATCCCTGGCCTCCTCCAGGCGACCAGCAGCCTCGTATACCTCACTTCCATGAACTATATCATTTATATTGTGGAGTTTTCTCCAATTAATAGAATTGGCCACTGCCACTGCATCTGCGAATTTTTTGTGGGCAAGATACTCATTCATTTCCTCGAACTTGCCAATATACTCTTGTTTTTCCACAGTATTATTCTCCAAATTAGACACTTATAGTTATAGAAAATTTTAACATAAGAACCCTTTAAAATCAAAAAACCAGGGAAGTAAATCCCTGGTTTTAATAATTTATTTTTTCTCTTTTTTCTCAGGAAGTTTTATTCCTTTGATAAGGGGTTTTTTCTTTACATTTAAGGACTTTCTCACCAATGTGTTAGTTTCCTCATCTATGTGGTCTAAAACTATATATTCCGATGTGTCCTCAGGCAGATTTCTCCTTCTAAGCAAGAATCGTGATATTCTACCAGCCATGTAGTAAATGATAGCAACAAGAGGAACCGCTATAATCATTCCACCGATTCCAAAGAATCCACCACCAACTACTACAGCAAACACAACCCAGAATGATGAGATACCTGTTGAATCACCCAAAATCTTTGGTCCAATAAGATTTCCGTCCACCTGCTGCAAGATAATAATAAATATGAGGAAATATATACCCTGCATTGGCTCAGTCAGGAAAATAATGATGACAGTAGGTATTGCACCTATATATGGACCAAATACTGGAATAATATTTGTTATACCAACAATTACGGACACAAGTATTGGATATGGCATGTTCATAATCAGGCAAGCAATATAACAAATAATACCTATTATGATTGAATCTACAATCTTTCCAATAATAAATCCGTAGAAAATTTCTCCCGACTTTCTTGAAATCTCAAGAATAATATTTGAATACTTTGGCTCAAAAATACCGCAAATAATTTTCTTAGCCTGTCCCTTAAAGGTCTCCTTAGAAATCAAGACATATATGGCAACAAAGATTCCAATAACAATGTTAACCAAAAATCTGCCTACTGAGATAACACTTGTGGTAAGTGTACTCATAATCTCAGATTGGTCCATATTGACGTATTGGTTCACAAAATCCAGTCCTTTTTCCAATAAAGCACCAATATTACTGTCTTTTGCATTCATAAGGGCCTCTTCGTACCTGCCCTTTGTTATGACGTTGCACCAATCCAAGACCGCTGATATCTGCTCATCAATATTATTGGCAAGATACACTATAGTATCAATAAGATTTGGCACAACTGTGGCAACCAAAAATATTATAGCTCCTGCCAATATAACCAGCGCAAAAATACTAGAGACAGTTCTATTTATTTTTTTTGCACTATCTTGATTTTTAATAATTAGATTAAAAGGTTTTATTAATCGTTTTTCAAGAAAATCCATTATTGGATTGGTGAGAAAGGCCATTATAAATCCAATAAATATAGGCTGAATCACCGTTGTAACATAGTCAACCGTCCTTGAAACAGCGCTAAAGTTACGCAGGAAAAAGTAGAATGTCACAATAACTACCCCGGCATAGATGTAGCCATGAATTCTTCTTCTAAACATCTTATCCTGCTGTTTATCCTTCTCCTCAGGCATATTCGTCTCCTACTTTCTGTTGTAATTAATCAAACATCCCTTAAGTATAATCTCACGCTCGTCATCTGTAAGATTACCAAGTTGCATGGTAAATTCTTTTAATCCCTCTTCCTTTACCACATAAGCCTTGATTTCATCATCCTTATTTATTATTGCATTTTTAATGTTTGGAATAAACAAGTAATCAAGGTTTTTAAATGGCAATTCTCCCTCTGGGATTACAAATGGGAGCATACCCCAGTTAATAAGGTTTGATCTATATCTCTTTGTAGCATATTCGTTTGCGATGTTAGCCCAACCGCCAAGTACCTTTTGGCATGAAGCAGCCTGCTCTCTTGCGGATCCGTCACCTGGCTTTACTGCAAATATTGTAGAACCTACTCCAAATTTGCTGTGATCAAGGTCTGGATAAGTCTCCTTAACCTTGTGGACAATTGTCTTAAACTCAGGAACTGCATCTCCTGCGCATTCTCCAGCCTCCAATGCCTTTTGAGCCTTTTGAATGTTCTTTGCTCTGCCTACGTACTCTGGATCCTTTCTTGACAGGGTAAACTCTGCCAGGCCAAGAGGATTTGACCTGTATGATGAAGTCTCACCTGAAGGAATCAACTCATCTGTTGTGGTAACAGGATCGTGGATCTCTGATACCACCTGGAGGAAAAGATTCTCTGGAAGTGGGCTCATCTTTGGCCAATCCTTAATGTTTGGCCCAAACTGAATCTCAGTATTTGGGTCAGCCACGCCATGAGAATCGAATACTCTATTCTCGTAGATTCTTCCGTCAAAGAAGTATTTTGGCTTGGTGTAATCAACATCAATATCGGTTGCTGCTGTAAGGTATCCCTTGTTTGCAGCAGTTGCTGCAATTGAGCGGGCATCCATAAGGGCAACTGAAGCAATCTGACCATTCTGCAACTTAGAACCCTCTCTGTTAGGGAAGTTTCTAGTAGAATGTCTAATTGAGAATCCATTGTTTGCAGGTGTGTCTCCAGCACCAAAGCAAGGTCCACAGAATGCTGTTTTTACAATTGCACCTGTGCTAAGCAGGTCTGCCACAGCACCATTCTTTACCAATTCCATGTAAATTGGTGTAGATGCAGGATATACAGAAAGAGTAAATTCATCAGGACCAATGCTTGTGCCCTTGAGAATATCTGCTGCATCACATATATTTTCAAATCCGCCGCCTGCACAGCCAGCAATGATACCCTGGTCTACATACAACTGGCCATTTCTAACCTTGTCCTTAAGAGAGAAATCAACCTGGCCGTCCAGTGAAACCTTTCCTCTCTTTTCACAATCATCCAGAATGTCCATCAGATTTGCCTTTAATTCCTCGATTGTGTATGTGTTGCTTGGGTGGAATGGCATGGCAATCATTGGCTTGATCTCATCCAATTTAATCTCAATCATTCCGTCATAGTAAGCAACCTGACCTGGATTTAATTTCTTGTATTCTTCCTTTCTGCCGTGAATCTCATAGAATTCCTCAGTCTGATTATCTGTAACCCAGATAGAACTAAGACATGTGGTCTCTGTGGTCATAACATCCACGCCAATTCTAAAGTCCATAGAAAGGTTTGCTACACCAG
Source organism: Pseudobutyrivibrio sp. (assembly GCA_024684955.1). Lineage (GTDB taxonomy): Bacteria > Bacillota > Clostridia > Lachnospirales > Lachnospiraceae > Pseudobutyrivibrio. The sequence continues at coordinate 5,071 of JAIKWH010000064.1, read as the reverse complement.
GTCCAACAAACTCCATGATTTTGTTCTTTACATATCCCTTATTGAAGACTTCTCCAATAATGGCAAGTGCAATATCCTGAGGACCTACCCCCCTCTGAGGCTTGCCAGAAAGGTAAACGCCAATAACTCCTGGCATATCAATATCATATGTTTGGCTAAGCAACTGCTTTACCAGCTCTGGTCCACCCTCGCCCATAGCCATTGTTCCAAGGGCGCCGTATCTGGTGTGAGAATCAGAACCGAGAATCATCTTGCCAGCACCACTCATCATTTCTCTGGCAAACTGGTGAATAACCGCCTGATGAGGTGGAACATAGATTCCGCCGTACTTTTTTGCACATGTAAGTCCAAACATGTGATCATCTTCGTTTATAGTACCACCTACTGCACAAAGAGAGTTGTGGCAGTTTGTAAGGCAGTATGGAATAGGAAACTTTTCAAGTCCTGAAGCTCTGGCCGTCTGTATGATTCCTACATAGGTAATGTCGTGGCTGACAAGTTTATCAAATTTGATTTTCAAGTGTGACATGTTGCCTGAGGTATTGTGACTTTTCAAAATGCCATATGCCATTGTCGACTCTTTTGCACTTGCCACATCTAAATCAAGACCTGTAGCGGCTTTGATTGCAGCAGCTGCCTGTGGACCATCTTCCACAAGTTGGGTTTCGTTAACTAGGTAAACTCCATTGTTGTAAAGCTTCATTACTTTTCTCCTTTATTATTAAATCCAAAAAGTCCTGACAGACCTTTTTTTGTGCTTTTACTATCTGGCTTTTCCTCCCCCTCTTGCCATTTAAAATACTCGGCATCAAGGTCTTCTGATGAAATCATGTTTTCATCATCTACAGGGCCAGGGCCTGCAGCATCATCTATCTCCAATCCTGCTTTTGCAAAATACTCTTTGTCTATTCTAATCTCTGGAGCTGCATATTTGGGACCAGCTATTATATCCTCACTGCCATTTTCTTTTTCCTTGAGAATGCGAAGGTTCTCTTCGTCAATTAATCTCAAGTACTTTTGTGTATCAATTAAGTCGTTGAGGTGACTCTTTAGCTCCAACTGGTTTGTCTTTACCGACTTTGTCTCTTCCTTAATCTTTTTTGTGGCCTCTTCGTATATTTTCCCAATGGACTCCTGGGATTCCTTGATAATATCCTGGATTGAATCAAGGGCATTATCTGTATACATAATAGAAGCGGCGTAAATATCCTCTGCCTTTCTTGTGGCATCAAAAATAATCTCGTCGCCCTGCTTTTGTACCTCACGGTTGGCCTTGTCCCTACTTTTTACAGTAAGTTCGTATTCCTCCATCATGTCGTACATGCATTCATTTAATTCTTTGAGAAGGTCCATCATGGCGTTTTTATCCACAATGACATTCTTTGTGCTTCCCTCATATGGCTGTGCCTTTGAAAAAAGCACATGCATTTCTCTGAGAACTTTCTCTGTTCTATCCTGTGCGCCCATATCCTCACCTATCTTGATAATAAAAAACCGAGCCTGTCTAGATATTATTTAAAGGCCACCCTAAGACAACTACTCCCAGGCACCTCATGTCAGATGAACGTGTCTGCTTAGTGCTGCTGCATTCCTGCCCTGACACGATTCGCAGGCGCCCATTACACGAGACCCAGGGATCAACATCATCCCAAGGCAGCCATTAAATAATACCTATTTAGCTCGGAGTCTATATTCTATGCTATGACTCCAGCCTTTGTCAACTAAGTCTGTTTACTACATTACTTGATTTTTCTGCTCTCTCAACTCCTGGAAGAACTTTGTCATCATATTGGTGCATTCCTCCTCTAGGATTCCTCTTTGAACCTGGCACTGATGATTGAACTGGTCCATGTTTAAGAGATTAATAATGGAACCGGCGCAGCCTGCCTTTGGATTCATGGCCCCTATTACCACATTTGGTATTCTGGCCTGGACTATAGCTCCAGAGCACATCTGGCATGGCTCTAAGGTCACATAAAGAGTGCAATCCTCCAGTCTCCAGTCACCTGTTTTTTTACAAGCCTCTCTGATAGCTGCTATCTCTGCGTGTGCCAATACGTTTTTATCAATATTTCGCCTATTGTAACCCTTTGCAATGACCTTGTCATCCCTGACGATGACACAGCCAATTGGCACCTCATTAATGTTGTATGCCTTTTTTGCTTCCTTTAAGGCCATCCCCATATATTTTTCGTATATCTTAAGATTCTTCTTTTCTTCTTTTTCCTGAAGTTTTTCGGCTCTTTTTATCTCACGCTCTTCTTTCGTTAACATGGATTTTGCCCTCCTGCTTTGATATACTAAATAGGTAAAAAACAGTTAAAAATACTTATTTTTCAGTTATTTTATGTTAACACTTTTATGAATAAAAGGAAATTCTTTTATGATTATACTCGGTCTACAAAAAACTACCTTATTAGATTTTCCTGGCAAGGTTGCCAGCACCATATTTACTGGTGGTTGTAACTTTAGATGTCCTTTCTGCCACAACAAGGACCTGGTATTTGTCCCAACTGATGCCCTTTTTTACTCTGAGGATGAGATTTTCCAACACTTAGAATCCAAGAAAAAGGTTTTAGATGGGGTTTGCATCACCGGTGGAGAACCTACCTTGCACAAGGATTTACCTGATTTTATCAAGAGAATCAAGGACCTTTCTCTTCTGGTAAAATTGGATAGCAATGGCACAAACCCAGATATGATTTCTTCTCTCATATCAGATTCTCTAATTGACTATGTTGCTATGGATATTAAACACTCAAAGGAAAAATATAATTCCCTTGCCTGCATGCCAACCTTTGATATTGGCAAAATTGAGGCATCCGTTGAACTATTAAAAAATTCTCCTATAGATTATGAATTTCGTACTACAATAATAAAAGAATGCCATCAGGCCCAGGACATGGAGGCTATAGGACAATGGCTTGCAGGAGCAAAAGCTTATTATCTGCAGTCTTACAAGGAAAGCCCTCAGGTTATCAATCCAATATTTAGTCCTCCTTCGGCCGAGACTTTGGAATCCTTTGTTGAGATTGTAAAACCATATGTTGAAAATACAAGAATCAGAGGGGTCGACTAGATTCTTTAGGGGGAAATATGAGATTTGAGCTTACAACTGACCGTCTACTTTTGAGAGTCCTCACAGAAAGCAGCGCTCAGCAAGTATTGAATTTTTACAAAAGAAACGCTGGTATATTTGAGAAGTACGAGCCTATGGGTTCAGAAGATTTCTACACCCTAAGCCACCAGCAAAGGGTTTTGGATTTTGAATACCAAAACACCTTAAAACTTACTATGATTCGCTACTGGATTTTTGAGAAAGATGATCCAGATAAAATAATTGGCACAATCAGTTTTCGCAATATAATCCGCCCAGTGTACGAATGCTGCACAGTGGGCTACAAAATGGATCAGGCCTACATCAATCAGGGCTTTTGCACCGAGGCCCTTGAGGCAACCATCCCACTGCTTGCCAAAGAACTGGGGATTCATAGATTTGAGGCCTTTATCCTGCCAGATAATGAGCCATCCATACATATGGCTGAAAAAATCGGCTTCAAATACGAGGGTATTCTAAGAGACAAGATTACTATAGACGGAAAGCGCCTAGACCATTGCCTCTTTGCCTACTTATATGACAATTAGAATTTTATAATCTTGCTACCATGTGGCCCCAGGTCCACCTGGTAGTTTTTTTCTTTATAATTAAAATCCAGGTGTATATCATTATCTGTGCTATTTAAAGCCACTACTGCCCACTCATCTTCAAACTCCCTTGCAAATACAAGACTTTCATTTCTCACCTGCACCTCTTGGTATATGCCGTATCTTATGGCCTTTGATTCTTTTCTCACCTGACCAAGGGTCTTTATATGGTCTATCAAATCAGGATTATTATCCATCATATCAGAAGGATTTATCTCTGGTCTAAGGGCCCAGTCTCCCTGGCCCATGTTTTTATCCCCTTCAATAGCCCACTCGCTGCCGTAATATATAGATGGAACCCCTGGCATAGTGTAAAGAAGAGTGTAACAAGGATAGATATTATCCTTTTCTTTTAGCAGGTTATAAATCCTATTTACGTCATGATTGTCCAAGAAATTATATAGATATTTGCCCAGATAAAGGCCGCCCTGCCCCCACTGACGCTTCATTGCATAGTTTATCTCAAAGTAATTGTGATCATTGTGGCTAGAATAGATGCCCTTCCAGCATTCATAGTTTGTGACCGCATCTAGCATGTCATCATTCACGTAGATGTTATAGTCCCCGTGGATTATTTCTCCCATGAGCCAGAATGTGCTCTTCTTTTCCTCGGCAAAAGTTTTTAGCCTCCTAAAAAAGTCACGGTCTATACAGTCTGCTGCATCAAGTCTAAGACCGTCTATGCCAAAGTCCTTTATCCACATATCTATTGCCCCAAGTATATGGTTTTCCACATCTGGGCACCTGTGATTCAGTTTTACCAACTCCTGGGCATTTGCCCAGCAATCATATGAAAATCCATCATTGTAGGAATTGTTTCCATAGAAATTTAATCCAGAAATCCAACTGGCATAGGAAGAACTTTCCCTGTTATTTATAATATCCTTAACAGAAATATGCCCCCTGCCAACATGGTTAAAGACACCGTCTAAAACAATCTTTATTCCCTTTTCGTGGAAATGTCTGCAAACTCGCTTAAAGTCTTCGTTTGTTCCTAGACGGCTATCGATATTGTAATAATCATAGGTGTCATACCCATGACTGCCTGACTCAAAAATAGGTCCTAGATAAACTGCATTTATCCCCAAATCAAGCAAGTGGTCTCTCCAGTCCATGAGTTTTAAAATCCTGTGGCCTGCAGTTTTTTGGCCAAGGTTTTCCCTAGGGCAGCCCAGTGCCCCCAAAGGATAAATGTGATAAAATTGGCTATCCCTAACCCATGAAATATCTCTCATTACCACTCCTATTAAAACTCTGAAATCTTAAAGTTATTTCTTGATTCCTTTTTAACTTCGTAAAGCATTTCATCAGCCTTTTGCAAGTAGGTAAACATGCTGTCATCCCCTGATGGTGTGCCGTAACATGC
>JAIKWH010000032.1 GCA_024684955.1 Pseudobutyrivibrio sp. | reverse complement strand
TATGACATAGAGGGGCTTGATGTAAAGCTTGGCATGAGAATTTGTGGTGGCCCAATTAAGTTTATTTCTTCGTTAAAGGTGTTTATGGAGGGCCTTAATTCTTATGTAAATGGCATCGAAGAGGCATATAAAAATCTTGATATTAAGCTTTATACCATAAAGGCCCATTCTCTTAAGACAGCCTTTGCCGTAGTTGGAGCTAGCAATTTAGAAGCTTTAGCTGAGGCCCTTGAAGCAGCTGGAAACAGAAATGACATGGATTATATTTCTAGTCACATAGATAAATTCCTGATTGATTGTAGGTCTTTATACAGTAAACTTTCAAAGCTACACTCTTTTAGAGAGGAAACGTAATTAATGTTGGAGTTATTTATTCGTTATCAATTGGATATTATGCTGGTTCTAAGCAGTATTTGTGGCACCATAGCACTTCTTGTAATAGTGGCGAAAGCTATGCCATTAACTAGAAGGCTCACTCTTTTATTCTTGGAAATCACTGCCATGCTCCTGTTGTTTAGTGACAGACTTACGTACATATTCAATGGGGACATTACGTCATTTGGTTTTACAATGAATCGCGTGTCCACTTTTTTGAATTTCCTATTTACTGACATAATCGTTTTGGCTTTTAATCTTTATTTAATTGACCTTTATATAAATGATGGAAAAATGGAAAAGGCTCCAAAGAGAATCCAGCTTTGTACAGCTATTATGCTGGTAGGATCTCTCTTATGTGTTATAGGGGCATACACAGGGGCGTACTATACTTTTGATGAGGCGAATATATATAGTAGAGGCGATTTTTACATTTTAAGCTACTTATGTCCATTTGGGGTTCCTTTGATACAGCTTTCTGCAATTATTAAATACAGGAGTTTGCTTAATAAGAAAACTGTATTCAGTAATGCCTTGTTTATTATAATTCCGCTGTTGTGTTCCATTTTGCAACTTAATGTATATGGTACATCCTTTACAAATATTGGAATTATAATTACTGCTATTTTCATTTATCTAGTGGCTCTTTCTAATATCAATAATGAAGTGGAGCTTGCTAAGAAAAATGAAATTGATTATTTGAAACAGCAGCAAAAGAGCATGCAACGTTTGTTTTATCAGACCGCATCGGCCTTTATGGGGGCTATAGAGTCAAAGGATGTATATACATTAGGGCACTCAGATAGAGTGGCAAACTATGCTAAGGCCATTGCCTTAAGCTGCGGCAAAAGTGAGAGAGAATGCGATGAGATTTATTATGCTGCTTTGCTACATGATATTGGAAAGATAGGTCTTCCAGAATCTATCCTTAATAAGGGTGGCGATTTAAATGAGGAAGAGGCAGAAATATATCGGAGAAAAGCCAATATTGGGGCGGATATTTTATCGAATATAACAGAATATCCATATCTTAAGGATGGAGCCCATTATTCTAATGAAAGGTACGATGGCTCGGGTTATCCTGATCATTTAAAGGGTGAGGACATTCCAGAGATTGGTCGTATTATTGCTGTGGCAGACTTTTATGACAATCTTACCTCCAGAAAAAATAACAGAGAAGCATATCCTCAGTTTGTTGCAAGAGATGAAATTCTTAAGCGTTCGGGAAGTCGATTAGATCCTAGATTTGCAACAGTTATGGTGTCTTTAATTGATAATGACAAGGACTACAAGCTTAGAGAATCCATTGAAGATATTGATATTGGAATAGAGGAATATCTGACTGTTAAGGAATACCGTAGCAAGGTTACTAGAGGAATTTTAATAGAAGAAATAATAACAAATGTAAGCTTTGACTGGAGCCTAAAGGTAGATTCGCCAACTGGCTTTTCGGCTCCATCAATTATAGTTTTTGATTCCTACGATGGGCGTATTCATTCTGACGAGGATAGTATAAAGGCTTTTGGATATCTGGAGTTTGGCGAGATTTGGTTTAACGGCCATTTTAATTCAAATAAGGCAAAAAATATGGAGGTTACCATATCTCAAAAGGGGGAAGGTGGCCTGGAGTTTTACGGCGGCCATTATGATATGACCCTTGCTAGGTGTAATGACCATGTGAAGATTACTGTCACAGGTGCATCGGAGGTTATTGAATGTATGATCGCACTGCCAGAGAATTCTAAATATGCTTATGTTGGTATCACTGGCGAGTATTGTGAGATTAATAATATTTCTGTTGAAAAGACAGAGGAGAAATTTACTGAAAAAGATTTCATTAGAATTGCTTCTGCAGCAAACTATATTAATAGACTAGAAGGCGATTTACCAAATATTCAGATTGATAGATACAGGTCAGCCTCTACAGAAGGTGTGTTAATTCATGACGGCCTTAATGTAGAATTCCATACAATGAGCCTTCCATCGGCCAATTTTGTGTGGAACTGTCCATTTGTCATTATTTATTCCTCTGATAATGGAAAAATAGATGGTAAGAATTACTTAGAGTATGCCATGGTGCAAATGAACGGAGAGGCTAAGAGCGATTCTACTATTTCAAATAATGATGTTGTTGTGAAAAACACCAGAGAGTTCAGGGGCTGGGATAAATGGAAGGAAAAGAATAAAGAAGGAATGGAATGTCATATTTCATTTAGGATTAGCGGAAATACGTTACATATGGCAGCCAGCAATACTGATTTCAAAATTCTTAACACCACTGCATTTCTTGGAATGCCAGAAAACCTGTATTTCGCTTTAACTGGAGATGTTTGTGCTATAACGGATATACGAATTTATGATTAGTTTTTAATTAGGACTACCATTTAGGTAGTCCTTTTTGTTAAAATAAATTAGATATTGTTAACAAACAAAGGGAGGTTATAGATATGGGATTAATTAAAGCAGTTGTAGGTTCTGTTTCAGGAGAGCTTGCTAATCAATGGAAGGATTTTTATGTTTGCGACTCAATGAGCGGTGGAACATTGATTAAGAGAGCTCAGAAGAAAGAATCTCGTCGTAGCTCAAACAAACATGGAGACCAGGATGTCATTACAAAGGGTTCTGCTCTTATAGTAAACGCTGGTCAGTGCGCTATTTTAGTAGACAGCGGTAAGGTTATTGATATTGCTGCTGAGCCAGGTGCTTATGAATGGGAAGACAACGGTAGCGCTTCTGTATTTGCAGGGGATTTTGTTGATATCTTTAAGGAGCTTGGCCGTAGATTTACATTTGGTGGAGAAAAGCCAGTTCAGCAGAGAATTTATTTCGTAAATACAAAGGAAATTATTGGTCTTAAATTTGGAACACCTACACCTATTCCTTTTAGAATTGTTGATAAAAATGTTGGGCTAGATTTTGATACAAAGCTTCGTTGCAACGGAAACTTTAGTATCCATATTTCAGACCCTACTCAGATATATGGCTGTCTTGCAGGTAATGTAAAGGATGAATATACAGTAGAGGATTTGTCTGAGCAGATTAGGGCTTTATTTGTTCAGGCTCTTCAGCCAGCAGTTAGCCAACTTTCAGGCCTTGAAATCAGACCTTCAGCACTTCCTGGCCATACAAAGGAAATCTCAGAGGCTATGAAAAATGAGGTTAATGAGACATGGACAAAGCAATTTGGTATTGAAATTAGCTCTGTTCAAATCGTAGGTGCTGATATTCCAGAAGAAGATCAGGCTACTCTTAATGAGCTTCAGAAGGCTGGCGCACTTCGTAATCAGTCTATGGCAGGCGCAACACTTGTTACTGCTCAGGCAGAGGCAATGAAGGCTGCTGCAAACAATCCAAATGGAGCTGCAATGGGACTTTTCGGAATGAATATGGCTATGCAGGCTGGTGGCGCTAATGCAAACGAGCTTTTACAGGCTGGTGCTGCTGGTGCTGCATCAAATGCTTCTCAGGCTACAGACAGATGGTTCTGCCCACAGTGTGGCAACGAAAATCATGGTAACTTCTGCACTAACTGCGGAACAAAAAGACCTTAATACTAGGCTAGGAGATTATTTATGGCAACAATGTTTCCATGTCCTAGTTGTGGAGGACAGCTTCGATTTGATATCGAAAATCAAAAATTAAAGTGCTTATCTTGTGGTTCTTATCAGAGTGTTAATAAATATACTCCTAACGACAAGATAAATTTTGATAAGGTGTATACAAAAATCTATACATGTCCTAACTGCGCTGGTCAGATTCAGCTCATCGATAATGATGGTATGGAGTTTTGCCCATTCTGCGGGTCTCAAGCAACCATGCAGGAGCACTTTTCAGAAGAGGGGGCTCCTCACTATATTTTGCCTTTTAAAATATCTAGGGAGGATGCCAAGAAAAAATACGTTAATGCTACCAAGAACGTTGCATTTGCTCCTGATGGTTTAGATAAAGAGGAAAATGTAGAAAAGCTAGTAGGACTTTATACTCCTTATTTTCTCTATGATTACGGAATTAGTGATGATATTTGTTACGATGGCGTTCATGTGCAAACTAGAGGCCAGTATGAATACACTGAGAAGGCCAAAGTTACAGTTAAGGTAAATGTGCCACATATTATGGTGCCTTTTGATGGATCTCAGTCTTTGGACGATTCTATGGCTGAGCGTTTGGAACCTTTTCCAATGGGGGAACTTACAGAGTTTAATCCCAATTATTTGGCTGGTTTTTTTGTAGAAAATTCCTCTGTGGATAAGGATCTTTACAAAACAGATTCAGACGGTAAGGTTAAGGACTATCTTTATGATAGGGTCATCAAAAAAAGTGGAGAGTATAAGCCTGAAGGCTCTTATGAAAATGATGTAAAAACTGCTCTTAATGACAAGCTTGAATTTAAAGATGTGGACGGAGCATATTTACCATTATATTTTATGACCACCAGATATAAGGACCGTGTAGCTTATTCAATCATTAACGGTGCATCAGGCAATACTTATGTAGATGTTCCTATTGATAAGAAAAAGATGTTTAAATCATCTGTTATCGTATCTGCGATAGCTTTTATTATTTTATTAATCGCTTCATATGCTCTGGGAATAGGCTATGATGTAAAACGTTTATGCGATTTCGGTGCATTTTCAGCCTCATTAATTGGCTTTATTGGAGCATATCTTGCCTATGAAACTTATCGACACGATAATCATTTGGATGACAAGGGATATTTTGCAACCAAAGAAAGCTCAAAGGGAATAAAGCCTAAAAAAGGTGGTAAAAAATGGGTTAGTAATTTATTAGCATTCCTTGCAGTTGTTTGTATTGCTTTTATTGCGGGAGTATTTTTTGTTCCATCTGTTGTATTTGCTATTGTTTGGTTGCTTATTAAATGTCTTTTTGCAGCCAGCTTTGTTTTGATTGTTCTTGCTACAATCACTGTCAAGCAAGGTAAAAAGACTGTGTACGTTTTAAGCCTAATCTCTTGGATTGCTGCAGTCGCACTTAAGATAATCGATTTGCCAAATGACATTTACTATTATTTTATTATGGTCGCAGTTTTTGTGGTTATATTGTTTTCTATCAGTGCTATCGTAAACGAATACAATCGATTTGCCACACATCCTTCTCCACAGTTTATGAAAAAGGGAGGAGGGCTTGAAAATGCGTAAACTTTTATCACGGGTATTTATCGTATTTGCGTTAGTATTTATTTTTCCACTTACAGTAAGTGCAGCTACTGACAATGTAAAGATTGTAGATGATGCTGGGATTTTAACTAATGAAGAGACAGAGGAGCTTGAAGAATATCTAGAAGCATTAGATGGTACGGTGAACTATCTTGTTGTTACATCCGACGATAGTGCAATGGGCTCTTCTGCATTAGAAAAGCTAGACAATTATTATAGGCAGGAATTTGATGCTAATGAGGATGGTATAGCTTTTATTGTGGATATGGATACTAGACGTATTGAACTACAGGGGCGCAACAGCTTACAGTATAATCTTGATTCTGGCGATTGTACTGACATTACAGATAATGTATATAGGTATGCTTCCGATGGGGACTATTACAATTGTATTTATCATGCTTTTCGTCAGGCTGATTTAGTTGCAAACTATGAATTTGTTCTTCGTCCTATGCGAATAATCGTATCCCTTTTAATTTCCATCATTATAGGCTTCCTTGGTACATTTCTAAAAGCAATGGCTGATAGGTCAAAGGAAAATGAAATAAAAGGTGTACCAGAAATGTTCTTGGTAGGGGCTACATTTAAGGGCCTTGCAAATGTATATGATTTTAAAAAGAGAAGAGTGCCGGAGCAATCCCACTACAGTGGTGGCAGCTCAGGAGGATATCACAGCTCAGGTGGTGGCTTCTCATCCGGTGGAGGCGGTTTCAGCTCTGGCGGAGGTGGCGGTGGCTTCTCTAGTGGTGGTCACAGTTTCTAAAGATTTAGATATTTTTTTAACGATTTTTTGCAAAGAGTACTTTACTAACTACCGTGAAAGTGAGAAAATATATTCAATAATGCCGTTATGCGGTTTTTATTAAACATGTCATTAATGTAATACATGATATATTAATGGTATTTGAACGAAGAAAGGAGTTCTACAATGATTTACACAAAAGAAGTAGAAAACATGTGTCCTGTAGCTAAGGGCGCAAAGCATGAACCAGCTCCTATCCCTGAGGAGGGAAAATGGGTACACGCTAAGCAGATTTCTGATATTAGCGGTTTTACACACGGTGTTGGCTGGTGTGCTCCACAGCAGGGTGCCTGCAAATTATCTTTAAATGTTAAGAATGGTGTTATCGAAGAGGCACTTGTTGAGACAATTGGTTGCTCAGGTATGACACATTCTGCAGCTATGGCAGCAGAGGTTCTTCAGGGTAAGACAATTCTCGAGGCTCTTAACACAGACCTTGTTTGTGATGCTATTAACACAGCTATGAGAGAGCTTTTCCTCCAGATCGTTTACGGACGTACACAGTCTGCATTCTCTGATGACGGACTTGCTGTAGGTGCTGGTCTTGAGGACCTTGGAAAGGGTCTTCGTTCACAGGTTGGTACTATGTACGCAACAAAGGAAAAGGGCGTTCGTTACCTTGAGATGGCTGAAGGCTATGTTACAGGTATTGCTCTTGACGCTGACAACGAAGTTATCGGTTACCAGTTCGTTTCTCTTGGAAAAATGACAGACTTTATCAAGAAGGGTGATGATCCTAATACAGCATGGGAAAAGGCAAAGGGCGAGTACGGCCGTGTTAAAGATGCTGTTAAGATTATCGATCCACGTCAGGAATAAGAGAGAAAGGAGATACTAAAATGGCTTTATTTGAATCATATGAGAGAAGAATTGACCAGATCAATGCTGCTCTTAATAAATATGGAATCAGCTCAATCGAAGAAGCTGAGAAGATTACAAAGGACGCAGGTCTTGATGTATACGAGCAGGTAAAGAAAATTCAGCCTATCTGCTTTGAGAATGCTTGCTGGGCTTACACTGTAGGTGCTGCAATCGCTATTAAGAAGGGTTGCCGCAAGGCTGCTGATGCAGCTGCAGCAATCGGAGAAGGTCTTCAGGCTTTCTGTATCCCAGGTTCTGTTGCAGACCACAGAAAGGTTGGTCTTGGACATGGTAACCTTGGAAAGATGCTCCTTGAGGAGGAGACAGAGTGCTTCTGTTTCTTGGCAGGTCACGAGTCATTCGCTGCTGCTGAAGGTGCTATCGGTATCGCTGAAAAGGCTAACAAGGTTCGCCAGAAGCCTCTTCGCGTTATCCTTAACGGTCTTGGAAAAGACGCTGCACAGATCATTTCTCGTATCAATGGTTTCACATATGTTGAGACAAAGTACGATTACAAGGCTGCACAGCTTAATGTAGTATATGAGAAGGCTTATTCTGATGGTCTTCGTGCCACAGTTAAGTGCTACGGCGCTGACGATGTTCAGGAAGGTGTTGCTATCATGCACCACGAGAACGTTGGCGTTTCTATCACTGGTAACTCTACAAACCCAACTCGTTTCCAGCATCCAGTAGCTGGTACTTACAAGAAGGAATGCAACGAGCAGGGTAAGAAGTACTTCTCAGTTGCTTCAGGTGGTGGTACAGGTCGTACACTTCACCCAGATAACATGGCAGCTGGTCCTGCTTCATACGGTATGACTGATACAATGGGACGTATGCACTCAGATGCTCAGTTCGCTGGTTCATCTTCAGTTCCTGCACACGTTGAAATGATGGGTCTTATCGGTATGGGTAACAACCCTATGGTTGGTGCTACAGTTGCTGTTGCCGTTTCTGTTGAGGAAGCTGCAAAGGCTGGTAAGTTCTAATACTATTAGATTTTATAGAGTCCCCGACATTTGTCGGGGACTCTTTTTTTTAAAAAAATTTATCCAGATAAATTGTTTGACCTTTGACATAATCCCTATTATAGTTGACAGAAGATAATTGTAGGCATATAATCACTTTATCGCTTTTAACCACTAAAGTGAAATGCTAAAATTTATTACGAGGAGAAATACCATGAAGGAAATATCAAAACTTCTTGAAGTTAGAGAGAGTGTTCGTGTAGTTGATGCCACCCTTAGAGACGGAGGCCTTGTTAATGACTTTTATTTTACCGACGAATTTGCCAAGGCTCTTTATGAGACTAATGTTAAGGCTGGAGTAGATTATATGGAAATGGGCTATCGAGCTGACAAGGAGCAATTTGATCCAGATAAGTTTGGCCCATGGAAATTCTCATCAGATGAATATATTAGAAAGATTGTTGGTGACAATAATACTGACCTTAAAATTGCTATTATGGCAGATGTAGGCCGTTGCAATTATAAGGAGGATATCCATGACAAGGCGGAGAGTCCTGTTGATATGATTCGTGTGGCAACTTATCTCCACCAGTTGCCAGGAGCAGTGGCTATGATTGAGGATGCTTGCAAAAAAGGCTATGAAACCACTTGCAATATTATGGCCATTTCAACTGCCGGCAAGGAGGATGTGTCTGCTGCCCTTGATATTATTTGCCAGACTCCAATTTCTTGCGTATATATTGTTGATTCCTATGGTTCTTTGTATCCTGAGCAGATTCAACGTATTGCCGATTTATACTGCAACAAGGCTGCCAAGTATGGAAAGAAGGTGGGTATCCATGCTCACGACAATCAAAAACTCGCCTTTGCCAACACAATTGAGGCAGTTGGAGATGAGGTAGATTACCTTGATGGAACATACAATTCAATGGGACGTGGGGCAGGAAACTGCGCTATGGAGCTTCTTCTTGGATTTTTAAAGAATCCTAAGTACAAGGAGAGATACGCTTTTGAATTTGTTGAGAAATACATGCTGCCTTTAAAAGAGTCAGGCGTTGTTTGGGGATATGATTTGCAGTATCTGGTTACTGGCCTTTTAAACCAACATCCAAGGACTGCAATCCAGTTTACAAAAGATGAGAGAAAGGATTACCTAAACTTCTATCAGGAAATGATTAATTTGGATTAATAATTGAGGGACCCTACTTAATTAGGGTCCCTCTTTATGAATTCAATTACAGAGTTAGCTATATTTGCCCAAGTGTGATTATGGCTTGCTATGTCATGTCCGTTTTTTGCTATTTTTAATGCTTTGTCATAGTTGCCTAGGCAGCTGTCGATTTTCTCAAGAATACCATCCATATTGTTTAAATCAAAATAGACTATGGACTCCATATCCTTGTATTCTCTAAGCAAAGATGCAGTAGGGTCAGTGAGAGATATGGCTCCGTTTAACTGGGAAGAAAACACCCTATCATGACATCCCATCTTAAAATTAGGCATTATATTTACGGAGATTTTTGCCTTGGCAAAGAGGGTGAAAGATAGGTTAAAAGGCACCTCCCTGTGGAGTTTTGCATGCTTTAAGTCTAGCTCATCCCAAAGACTGCCAAAGAGGTGGAAGTCATAGCCGCTTTTGTCCAATGCCAAAACTAAATTTTTTCTATTAAGACTCCTGACATAGGCATCAGCAAGATAGAAGGACTGAGTGTGGAGTGGTAAGTTGGAATTAATATAGTCATATATTTCTGTATTAGCCAATTCCTCCACAGCACTTTCTATGGTAAGGCCTGGGTCCTTTAGGAGCATATCTATAAGGCTATGGGTAGTTTCTACCATAAAATCAGGAATCTTATGGATTGCCGTTTCAATTCTCATAGGGTCGGTGTAGGTGCCGGAGAAAAGCAAGTCATAAGGTCTGTCATTGAAAGATTCCCAGTCAATGTCTTTTTTGCCGAAAGCCAATTCTCCAGTGACATGAGAAACCAGTACTGACTTTATATGAGGATAGTATTTTTCAATATAGTTTTTGTGGTTAGAATCCAGGCAAATCACATTAAAGTTTTTTATCTTGTGTTTTAGAGAATCGTGGTGATATAGGGGGTGGTCCAAAATGAAATCAAAAAAAGGAGCCGACACATGGTCTAAAAAGTAGGAATTGTCATCCATTATTACCCTTGGAAGGTCAGAATTAAAATCTATGATTGCGTCAAATTCCTTGTCTACATACATATCTAAATCCTCTAGGGAGTGGTCGCTCATCCTAAAGAATTCTATGGAATGACCCATGGCTTTTAGGGAGTCTGACAGGGCGTTGGCAAAATAAAGATATGAGTTGTAGCAAACTGTTTTCATTTCAAAAAATAAAAATGTCATATACTTTCTCCTAATGTTATAATTATACTATATTTTAGGGGAGGCAGATATGATTAAAGCGGCTGCATACAATTGCGAGGCACTACAAAATCCATTTATATTCGATGCGGTTTACGATCTTATTAGCCCGCAGAGAAGAGTACACGTGGATGAGGCCAAGACTTTCAAGGGAAAGTGTGAGAGACTTGGAGCATCCCATCTCTTAGAAAAACTCCTTTGGGAGAATCATATTCAAAGACCCTATGTCTATGCCATGACATCCCAGGGCAAGCCTTCATTTCTTCAGCCCAAGGGGATAGACTTTAGCATTTCCCATTCCAATCTTTTTGCTGTTTGTGCAATTTCCGACAAACCTGTTGGAATAGATGTAGAGCGTATCAGGCCCTATGACCAGGGCTTGGTGGAGAGATTCTTTACAAAGGCAGATTGTGAATTTCTGGAATCAGTTCCTTTCAAAGATCAAAACAAAAAATTTACTGAGGTTTGGACCTTTAAGGAGGCCACCAGCAAAATGATGGATAGACCCCTGGTTCAGGTCTTGCAATGGGTGGACTACAGCGAGTATTGCGACTGCGAAAAAGGAGACTTGCAATGGAACAAGCAGGGCTTTGAATTTAGGGATTATTACATCACCCTTTGCTACCAGGACAAGAGGCAACCAATTCAAATGGGGCTCTTTAATCCTTATGACGGTAAATACTATTAAATCCATTTATTTTTCTGAAATTAAAATCAAGTTAAATTGTTGACATCATCTTTATTTGTGATAGAATTCAATACAGTACAATTTTGCACATTAAAGTATTAAAGAATTAAAAATATGTGCATGTGGATAGGAGTTATTTTATATGGAGTCTAGAAAAATTCTTTCTATTTTGGTGGAGAATACACCTGGTCTTACCAGTCGCATTTCTGGTTTGTTTTCTAGAAGAGGATACAATATCGACAGTTTTTCTGCTGGAGTTACTGCAGATCCTAGATACACCAGATGTACTATAGTTACTCATGGTGACGAGCAGATATTAGAGCAGATTGTAAAGCAGGTTACTAAACTTACAGATGTTGTAGATTTAAAGGTTTTAAATCATAAAAACTCAGTTACCCGAGAGTTAATGTTGGTTAAAATTTCAGCGGTTAATACTGATAGACAGGACATCCTTACTATAGTGGAGATTTTCCATGGCAAGGTTGTTGACGTTACCCATGACAGTATGGTTTTGGAGGTTACAGGTTCCCAGGACAAGTTGGCAGCATTTCTTGATATGCTGGCTGATTATGACATCTTAGAACTGGCTAGAACTGGTGTTACAGGCCTTACCCGTGGGGCTGATGATGTAGTAATTCTATCAGATTAAAGATATAAAATAAGGAGGATAAAAGAATGTCACAAGAAGCAAAGATTTATTACCAGGAAGATTGTAATCTTTCATTATTGAAAGGTAAGACAATTGCCATTATTGGTTACGGTAGCCAGGGTCACGCCCACGCTCTTAATCTTAAGGAGAGTGGTTGCGATGTTATAGTTGGTCTCTACGAAGGTTCTAAGTCAAAGGAAAAGGCCGAGAAGCAGGGGCTTACAGTTTACACAACAGCAGAAGCTGCAAAGAAGGCTGATATCATTATGATTCTTATCAATGATGAGAAGCAGGCTGATATGTACAAGAAAGACATTGAGCCAAACCTTGAGCCAGGCAACATGCTTATGTTTGCTCACGGATTCAATATCAACTACAAGCTTATCCAGCCACCAAAGGATGTTGATGTTACAATGATCGCACCTAAGGCTCCAGGACATACAGTTCGCAGCGAGTATCAGGCAGGCAAAGGAACTCCATGCCTTGTTGCTGTAGAGCAGGATGCTACAGGACATGCACTTGATATGGCACTTGCTTATGGTGCTGGTATCGGTGGAGCAAGAGCTGGTATCCTTGAGACCACATTCAAGACAGAGACTGAGACAGACCTCTTTGGTGAGCAGGCTGTTCTTTGCGGTGGTGTTTGCGCTTTGATGCAGGCTGGTTTCGAAACACTTTGCGAGGCTGGTTATGATCCAAGAAATGCATACTTTGAGTGCATCCACGAGATGAAGCTTATCGTTGATCTTATCTATCAGTCAGGCTTTGCTGGCATGAGATATTCTATTTCTAATACAGCTGAGTACGGCGATTATGTTACAGGTCCAAAGATTGTTACAGAGGACACAAAGAAGGCTATGAAGCAGGTTCTTTCTGATATCCAGGATGGTACTTTTGCTTCAGAGTTTATCCAGGATATGAAGAATGGCCAGATTCACTTCCAGGCTATGAAGAAGAAGGCAGCAGCTCATCCTTCAGAACTTGTTGGTGGAGAAATCAGAAAGCTTTACTCTTGGAATTCAGAGGACGACAAGTTGGTTAACAACTAAGAAATTAAAAAAAGAGGGGGCGATTTGCCCCCTTTATTTTTTGCTAAAAAATACTAGTCACGGAAGTTTTTGTTCCTAAAAAATTTGTATATGTGACTTGAGATTTTTATATCGGTGTAAACATTAGCATATTCTCTAGGAGACATGTCGGTTACAAAGTTGGTAGGAAATTTCTTTTTCATTCCCCTGGATTTGCAAAGGTCCACAGCCTTGTTGTAGGCAATGGCCGCCTTGGCCTCCGTGGAATATCTGCCAATGATAAAGTCTCCATTTAGGTGGATTTTTGCCAGGTACCGCCTTTTGCCATTTTTGTTTTCAGCAGAAACACCGTGGTATTTGTTTATTAAAATAATATTGGAATATCTATAGTCAGTGTCATCACCATTGGCAAATTTGTAATCTTTGCCCTTTACGGAATAGGGGATTATATTATACCGGCCTAGGATGTTGTACTGCATTCCATAGTCATTTACAAAGAGGTGGCCTCCCCGACTTTGAATCTTGTGGCTGGAGTAGTAGAAGAGGTCATCATTATCAAATTTTAGGATGGTATTTTGGTTTAGATAATATAGAAAATAATTTTTTTGCAGATAAATTGGATTTTTAATATAAATCCCATTGTCTCTAAAGTTTATAAGTGAAATAATTTTTTCGAAGGATAAACTTTTGATTTGACTCTGAAAGTTTAGGAGGGTGATTGATTTATTGTCGATTATCTTTTTAGCCTCCTGGTAGGATTTGCCGCATTCCTTTTCTGTGGCAAAGGAGCCAAGACTAATGTGCTTGCCCTTATAGTTTATGTTTCCACGATAATAGATTTCTCCATTTTTCTTTGTCGCTGCAAATACGCCGGGTAACATATCATTCCTCCAATTCTTAATCCTAATTATTATTTTACATTATTGAGAAAGATTTTAGTGAATTAATTATGAATAATTGGTACAAAAATACTTACAATATTAGCAAAAAGACAGCCTTTGGCCAGGGACTCAAGGATGGAATCCCAATAGCCCTTGGATATTTTGCAGTGGCTTTTTCCCTGGGTATCATTGCAAAGACTGCAGGGCTTACCCCTTTCCAGGGCTTTATATCCTCTGCTTTAAACAGGGCCAGTGCTGGAGAATATGCCATATATACCCTGATTGCTGCAGGGGCTTCCTATGTGGAGGTAGCAATAATGACTCTGGTTTGTAATGCCAGATACATGCTCATGTCCACAGCCCTCAGCCAAAAGGTAAAGGAGGATACTCCTCTCATCCACAGGGTGGGAGCAGCCTTTGGTGTGACAGACGAGATCTTTGCCATTTCCATCTCTAGGCCAGGCTATCTCAATCCCTACTACAATTATGGGGCTATATCCATTTCTACACCGGCCTGGGCCTTGGGCACCAGTCTTGGCATTGTGGCAGGAGAGATTATGCCTGTTAATTTGGTTAGCGCTTTTTCCGTTGCACTATATGGCATGTTTTTGGCAGTTATCATGCCGGCGGCAAGAAAAAACAGGGTGGTAGCAATTACTATTATTATCTGCTTCATCCTTTCTTACCTGGCATCAGTTCTGCCTATTACGGCATCAATATCAGAGGGCACCAGGACGATTATCCTTACAGTAGTGATTGCCTCAGTGGTAGCAATTCTTTGCCCTAGACCAAGTCAGGAGGATGATGCAGATGAATAACGTATACGTATATATAATCACAGCGGCCCTCGTATCTTTTTTGATTAGAGCCCTGCCTATGACAATCTTTAGAAAGCCAATTAAAAACCGCTTTGTTAAATCCTTTCTATACTATGTTCCATATGTGACCTTGGCTGTTATGACTTTTCCAGCCATCACAAATGCTACCCAAAGCAAAATATCAGGTTTTCTCGCCCTCATCTGCGGTACAGTAGCCGCCTGGTTTAACCAAAGCCTATTCAGGGTAGCCGTAATCTGCTGCCTTGTTGTGTTCTTTTCCGAACTCCTGCTGGTCTAAATACTAGCGTCCCAGCCTCCAGACCCTCGCTTTTGATATTGAAAAAATTAAGGGTTTGGGTTTATAATCTTAAAGTCTATGAGTATATATAAAAGTATATGGAGGAGTTAACTTGCTAGATAAATTAGAGAAAAAATTTGGAAGATATGCAATTAATAATTTGATTATTTATTTGCTTGGAGGATATGTAATTGGATACCTTTTGGAATTTGGCACTAGATTTACCGGTGTTAACTATATTGGCTTTTTGACTCTTGAGCCATATTACATTCTCAGAGGACAGGTTTGGAGACTGGTTACTTGGGTGCTTATGCCTCCGTCTTATAGTCTGTTTTGGGCTATTTTTATGTTCCTTTTGTATTATCAATTGGGATCAGCCTTGGAGAGGACTTGGGGAGCATTCCGTTTTAATGTATATATCTTTGGAGGAATGCTTTTTACTATTATTGGAGCTTTTCTTACATATGCAATTTATGGTGGAGGTCCAATCACTGGCATTGGTGACTTCATCAGTACAAACTATATTAATTTGTCTATTTTCCTGGCATTTTCTTTATGTTTTCCAGATATGCAGGTTATGCTATATTTTATTATTCCAATCAAGATGAAGTGGATGTCGGTTTTTTATCTTGTGATGATTGGAATAGAGTTGTTCCAGTATATTAATGCGGGGGCATATTTTGCAGCAATTCCAGTAATTGCCTCCCTGCTTAATTTCGTTATCTTTTTCTTGATGACAAAGAGGGATTTGTCTCGGTTTAATCCTAGAGACATTCATAGGAGGGCAGAGTTTAGAAGGGCTGCCACACCACCTCCTACACAGTACAGGGATGGCACACCTATTGCCAGACATAAATGTGCTGTATGTGGTCGCACAGAGATTACCAATCCAGAGTTAGACTTTAGATTTTGTAGCAAGTGCAATGGCAATTACGAATATTGCTCTGACCACCTTTTTACCCACTCCCATGTTAAATAATTTTGTGGGCATTAAAACTCAATAATAATAGAAGGGAATTTATATATAATGAGCGAAGAAAATAACAGCAAGAATTTTATCGAGTTAGAGATCGATAAGGATTTGGCAGAGGGAGTGTACGACCATGTCTGTACCCGTTTCCCACCAGAGCCAAATGGATATCTCCATATTGGCCATGCCAAGTCTATTATCTTAAACTATGGTCTTGCTAAAGAATATAATGGCCAGTTCCACATGAGATTTGATGACACAAATCCTACCAAGGAAAAGGAAGAGTTTGTCGATTCTATCAAGGCTGATATTCAGTGGCTTGGTGCCGATTGGGGTGACCACCTTTATTTTGCATCAAATTACTTTGACAGAATGTATGAGGTGGCTGTTGAATTGATTAAAAAGGGAATGGCATATGTGTCAGACCTTTCAGCAGAGGAAATGAGAGAGTACAGGGGAGACTTTAACACCCCTGGCAAGGATGACCCTAACAGAAACCGTAGCATCGAGGAAAACCTTCAGATGTTTACAGATATGAAAGATGGCAAGTATGAGGATGGTAGCCACACCCTTAGGGCAAAGATTGATATGGCATCTCCTAATATCAACATGAGAGATCCAATTATCTACAGAGTTGCCCACATGACTCACCACAATACAGGTGACAAGTGGTGCATCTATCCTATGTATGACTTTGCCCATCCTCTTGAGGATGCTTTTGAGGGAATTACCCATTCTATTTGTACATTGGAGTTTGAGGACCACAGACCTCTTTATGACTGGGTAGTGAAAGCAGCAGGATTCAAGAATCCACCTAGACAGATTGAGTTTGCAAAAATGTACCTTACCAATGTTGTTACAGGTAAGAGATATATTAAAAAACTGGTTGAGGAAGGCATCGTAGACGGATGGGATGACCCACGTCTTGTATCCATTGCAGCCTTGCGTCGCCGTGGCTTTACACCTTCATCAATCCGCAAATTTGTAGAGCTTTCTGGTGTGTCAAAGGCAAATTCTTCATCAGATTATGCAATGCTTGAGTACTGTATTCGCGAGGACCTTAAAACAAGCAGGCCTCGTGTTATGGCAGTCCTTGACCCAGTAAAACTTGTTATTGACAATTACCCATCAGATGACGTAGAGTGGCTAGATGCGCCTAACAATTTGGAGAATCCAGAATTGGGTAGCCGCCAGGTGCCATTTGGTAAGGAATTATATATTGATAGAGACGACTTTATGATCGAGCCACCAAAGAAGTACTTTAGACTCTTCCCTGGCAACGAGGTACGTCTCATGAATGCTTACTTTGTTACATGTACCAGCTATGAGACAGATGACAATGGTAATGTCACCTGCATCCACTGTACATACGACCCAGCCACAAAGGGTGGAGACAGTCCTGATGGCCGCAAGGTAAAGGGAACAATCCACTGGGTAGCAGCAAAGACGGCCCTTACTGCAGAGGTGCGCCTCTATGAAAACATTGTGGACGAAGAAAAAGGAGTGTATAATGAGGACGGAAGTTTGAATCTTAATCCAAACTCATTAACTGTTCTGAAAAATTGCCTTGTTGAGCCATCACTTTCTGATGCAAAGGCTTACGACTCATTCCAATTTGTTAGACAGGGATTTTTCTGTGTTGATTCAAAGGACTCTAAAGAGGGTGCTTTGGTATTCAACAGGATTGTTTCCCTAAAAAGTTCATTTAAGTTACCAGACAAACAGTAGTTTTAGAAAAGGATTTTGATATGAATTTATTATCAGGCATGGAAAAGTTTGGCTTTTCCATGGATGGAGACTTAGACATTTTAGCTGATGAAAAGGCCAAGGCAGCCACTGGGGCTGATGGTTCGGCTCAGGCGGCTGTTGAAAAGACTGAAAAGGATTTTATCTTAGACAAAAAGATTAGATGTCCTATTTGTGACAGGGATTTCCAGATTAGGTCAGTGCTTGCTACCAAACTAAAGAGACTGGAGCCAGACTTTGATCTCAGACCTAATTATCAGTATGTGGACAAGTGCAAATACGACTTTATGTCATGCCCAAATTGTGGCTATTCTGCCCTGGACACTACCTTCCTTAAAATCGATACAGCCAGAGCAAAACTTATCAAAAATGAATTTTGCCCTAGTTTTGTTCCACAGCAGAATGAGACTCTTCCTGAGATTTATGATTATGACTATTCAGTAGAAAAGTTTAAATTAGCCCTTATTTGTACAATGAAAAAGAAGGGCAAGATGTCAGAAAAGGCTTATGTTTGCCTAAAGATTGCTTGGCTTAGAAGAGCCCAGTTGAAAGAACTTGAGGCTGACAAGGAGGCAAACAAGGAAAAGATTGCTCTTGTAAAGCAGGAGTATGACGGATTCTACAAGCAGGCTTACGAAGGATTTATGAAGGCTATCTCTACAGAGACACCTCCATATTGCGGTATGGCTTCTGAGGCAGTTGAATTTATGCTTGCCAACATGTCTGTATATTACAAGAAATATGATGATGCAATGAAAATTATTGCCCGCCTTATTGGTTCACCAAACACATCCCGCAAACTTAAGGACAAATGTGTTGACTTAAAGGATTCAATTGTTGCAAAACAGGCACAGAATAAATAGGTTTATTGAATTACATATCAGGTAATCCCTGATATGTTTTTCTATTTAATGAGATTTACGAGGAAGATTATGAACTGGATTAAATATTCTATTAAAACAACTACAGAGGCAGAGGATTTTGTTTCTGCTAGCCTTTACGAACTGGGCATCACTTCTGTAGAGATTGAAAACAATGTTATGCCAAATACCGAAAAGGAGGGTGGGGTATACGAGGAATTGCAACCTACACTCCCAGAGGATCAGGGTATATCTTATGTTTCATTTTATCTAGGAGAGGAGGAAGACCAGGAGTCTACCCTTCTTTTGGTAAAGTCTGCTCTCGCTGATTTAAAGGACACAATGGATATAGGGGAGGGAACCATAGATTCTTCCCTTACAAAGCAGGAGGATTGGATTAACAACTGGAAAGAGTTTTTCAAATCCTTCTATATCGATGACATTTTAATCAAACCTACCTGGGAGGAAATTGCAAAAGAGGACCAGGGAAAGATTTTTGTTGAAATAGATCCAGGCCTTTCTTTTGGCACAGGCAAACACGAGACTACCCAACTCTGCATTAGACAGTTAAAGAAATATCTAAGGGACGGGGATAGGGTTTTAGACCTGGGCTGCGGCTCTGGCATCCTTTCTATCATTGCCCTTAAAATGGGGGCAGGCCATGTTGTAGGCACAGACATAGATGAGGATTGTATTTCATCTACCTATGATAATTTTGCAGTTAATCATATAGACAGGTCCTGTGGTGACTTTTATGTGGGCAACCTCACAGATGACAAGGATTTGCAGGACAAGGTAGGTTACGAAAAATACGATATTGTAGTTGCCAACATATTGGCAGATATTATTATTGGAATGTCAGCGGCCATTCCACCTACCCTTAAAAAGGGTGGACTGCTTGTCACATCTGGAATTATTGATTTCAAGGAGAATGAGGTAAAGGAAGCCCTTGAGGCTCTTGGCCTTACTATTTTAGAGATCAATTACCAGGGAGAATGGGTTAACATTACAGCCAGGAAGAATTAGGGAAAAAAGTGCAGCAAATATTTATTAACGAAGAGCCAGTAGAGGGAAAGTTTCTCATCTCGGGTCAAGACGCCCATCACCTTGTAAAGGTGGTCAGGCTAAAGGCAGGAGAAAAGATTAGAGTCTCTACAGGCGGAGGAAATAATTACATATGCCTGGTGGAGGAAACCAAGGACAAAGAGCTGATTGTGTCAGTTGAAAGCCAGGTGGATTCCACAGAGTTAGCAAACAGGATTTATCTATTCCAGGCTATCCCAAAGGGGGATAGGATGGAGACCATCATAGAAAAATGCGTGGAACTGGGGGTCTATGAAATCATTCCAGTGGAGATGAAAAATTGCATTGTAAAACTGGATGATAAAAAGAAAAAGACCAGGCTGGAAAGGTATCAAAACATTGCAAAGGCTGCCTCTCAGCAGTCTAAAAGGTCTATCATCCCCAATGTTCATGAGATTATGAATTTTAAGGATGCCTTTGAATATGCTAAATCTTTGGATATGATACTCCTTCCATACGAAAGCAAAAATGGAATGAAGGATACTTTTGATGCCTTAGAAGAAATCAAAAGTGGACGGACTATAGGTGTAATAATTGGTCCTGAGGGTGGCTTTGATTCATCAGAAATTGACATGGCAAAAGATGAGGCCAGACTTATTTCCTTGGGACACAGAATACTTAGGACAGATACTGCAGCAATATGCTCCCTTAGCATGTTGATGCTTAGATGTGAGGAATTACAATAATGATATACTTAGACAATTCAGCTACTACTAGATGTTGCGACGCCTCAATGGAGATTATGAGAGAGTGCCTCCAGGACAATTTTGGCAACCCTTCATCCCTCCACCAGTTTGGGGCAAAAATTGGCAGAGATTATTTAAACAATGCTAGAAAGGAAATCGCCTCTATCCTAAAATGCAAGGACAAGGAAATCTATTTTACCTCAGGCGGAACAGAGGGAAACAACCTGGCAATAAGGGGTACAGCCGATGCAAAAAAGAGGCTGGGCAACCATATCATTACTACACAAATAGAGCATGCCTCTGTGCTTAATCCTATCAAAGCCTTGGAAAAACAGGGATTTGAGGTGACTTACCTGTCTGTTGATAAATATGGTGTCATTGACCTGGAGGAATTAAAAAATTCCATTAGAGAGGATACAATTCTCGTATCCATTATGATGGTCAACAATGAGATTGGAGCCCTAGAGCCCATTGCTGAGGCAGGTGCCCTTATTAAAAAGATAAATCCAAATGCCACATTCCATGTGGATGCAATTCAGGCTTTTGGCAAAATGACAATCATCCCTAAAAAGATGAACATAGATATTCTCACCATCAGTGGGCACAAGATTCACGGACCAAAGGGGTCTGGCTTTATTTATATTAAAGACGGGCTATTGGTGGTGCCACAGATACTAGGCGGTGGCCACGAGAGGGGCATGAGATCTGGCACAGAAAATGTCCCTGCCATAGCAGGACTAGGCCTGGCTGCAAAGCTTTGCTATGAGAATTTGGATAAAAACAGAGACCATATGTACATGCTTAGAGACCGCTTTATCAAAGGCGTTTCTGCCATAGAGGGCCTGTCAGTAAATGGTCACACAGACCAAAATTCTGCTCCCCATATTGTGTCTGTGTCTATCCAGGGCAACAGGACAAAGGCTCAGGTAATATTAAACTGTCTTGAGAATGACTACGGGATTTTGGTATCTGCCGGCAGTGCTTGCTCCTCTAACAAACCAGGCATTAGCAGCACCCTAAAGGCCATTGGCCTAGATAGTTCTCTTTTAGAAAAGACTATTAGATTTTCTTTTTGCCCGGAGAATACAGTGGAGGAAATAGATGCTGCTATTTCTGCACTTGCTAAATTGGTGCCAATGATGGTATTGTAGAGACTGTTTGAAATAAATGTTTGAAAGTAGGATTATATGAATTATCAGGCTTTTTTGATTAAGTATTCTGAAATTGGTGTAAAGGGCAAAAACAGGTATGTATTTGAGGATGCTCTTGTGCGCCAGATAAAGTTTGCCCTGGCCAAAGTGGAGGGTGATTTTAAGGTAGAAAAACAAAGCGGAAGAGTCTTTGTCACTGTTGATGGGGACTATGATTTTGATGAGGCAGTAGATGCTCTCAAACATGTCTTTGGTATTTCTGCAATTTGCCCTACTGTTGTGGTTGATGACACAGGATTCGATGATATGGCCCAGGCCGTTGTTGACTATGTTGATGGAGAATTTGAGGACAAGAATTTCTCTTTCAAGGTCTTTGGCAAGAGGGCAAACAAAAACTATCCAATGACATCTATGGAGGTAGCGGCTGCAGTTGGAGAGAGACTGCTTGCAGCCTTCCCTGAGATGAGAGTTGATGTTCATCACCCAGACAAGATGATTAATGTAGAGGTGAGAGAAAAAATCTCTATCTATTCTACTGAGATTCCAGGACCTCACGGCATGCCAGTTGGCACAGCAGGCAAGGCTATGCTCCTTTTGTCTGGAGGCATTGATTCTCCAGTTGCTGGCTATATGATTTCTAAGCGTGGAGTTAATCTGTCTGCTACATATTTCCATGCACCACCTTATACATCAGAGCAGGCAAAGCAAAAGGTAGTAGATTTGGCTGCTTTAGTGGCTAAATATTCTGGTCCTATTGACCTGCATATTGTCAACTTTACCGATATCCAAATGTATATCTACCAGACCTGCGCCCACGAGGAACTGACAATCATTATGAGACGCTACATGATGAGACTTGCTGAGCACTTTGCAAAAGAGGATGGATGTATTGGACTTGTCACTGGCGAGTCAATTGGGCAGGTGGCCAGCCAGACCATGCAGTCCCTCAATTGTACCAATGCCGTATGTTCACTTCCTGTTTACAGACCACTTATAGCTTTTGATAAGCAGGACATTGTTGATATATCTGAAAAGATTGATACATATGAGACCTCAATTTTGCCTTATGAGGATTGCTGCACAATATTTGTAGCAAAGCATCCTGTTACTAAGCCAAAACTTGAGGTAATAGAAAAACATGAGCACTTGCTGGATGAAAAGATTGACCAGTTGATGCAGGAGGCTATTGACTCCGTGGAAGTTATTCATGTGAAATAATAAAAAAAGGAGCTTTGCACAATGTGCAAAGCTCCTAAAGATTTTAAAACTAAACGATGTAATCCTTAAGTGTAGCCATTACATCTTCAGCATCACCCTCTGCGTGAACTGTTAAGTCGATTGGTTTTGAAAGATCTAATGAGAAAATACCCATAATAGACTTTGCATCAATGACATAACGACCGCTTACAAGGTCAAAATCATAATCAAACTGACTTATTGTATTAACAAAAGATTTAACCTTGTCAATTGAGTTAAGAGAGATTTGAACTGTTTTCATCCTACGTGCCTCCTCTGATAGTATATTTATAGTTGACTAAATACTAATTCAATGGTTATAAAAAGTCAATTGATATCAGGGGAATTTTTGTGAAGTATTTTTTTGATTCTTGTGGGTGATTTTTTTACTGAAAGGTTCTAGAAAATGAAAAAAGCAGCATTGCACAATTTAGGTTGCAAGGTTAATGCATATGAAACAGAAGCCATGGAAGAACTCCTCAAAGAGGATGGTTTTGAGATAGTAGACTTCGATGAAGAGGCTGACGTATATGTAATTAACACTTGCTCTGTCACAAATATTGCGGATAGAAAATCACGGCAGATGATTCACAAATGCAAGAAGACTAATCCTGAGGCTTGCGTTGTGGCCACCGGCTGTTATATACAAAATTTCGGCAAGGATATTCCAGAGGAATTAGGTGCCGATATTATTCTTGGGAATAACAAAAAGACTGATCTAATAGAAAAGATTCACGAATTCTTTCAATCTAAGAATGAAACAATTTTAGATTATATCGATATTAATGATGGGTGGGTTGAGTATGAGCCTATGATTATTAAAAAAGATCTTGAGCATACAAGAGCATTCTTAAAGGTTCAGGATGGCTGTAATCAGTTTTGCTCTTACTGTATTATCCCTTATGCCAGAGGTCGCATTAGGTCTAGGGAGATTAGTGATGTAATTACCGAGGTTACTGGTCTTGCAGCTGCTGGCTACAAGGAGGTAGTCATTACAGGTATTCACCTCAGCTCTTTTGGCACTGGCACAGACTATGGTCTTGCAGATTTGCTGGAGGCTGTGGCAGAGGTTGATGGCATAGAGAGAATTCGCATGGGTTCTTTGGAGCCTCAGATTGTTACAGAGGATTTTGCAAAAAGAGTATCTGCGATTTCAAAGATATGTCCTCAGTTCCATCTTTCTCTCCAGTCAGGCTGTGATACAGTTCTCACAAGAATGAACAGAAAATACACAATTGAAGAGTATACTAGGGGAGTAAACCTTCTAAGAAAGTATTTTCATAATCCTGCCATTACCACAGATATCATTGTGGGCTTTCCAGGTGAAACCGAGGAAGAGTTTGAGACTACTCTACAATATGCTAAGGATATTTCCTTTTACGAATTGCATGTCTTTGCCTATTCTAAGAGGGCAGGGACTTTGGCAGCAAAAATGCCAAATCAACTTACCAATGCCGTAAAAAAGGAAAGAAGCAAAAGGCTGATAGAGGCTGGACTAGAGTCTACACAGCAATATCTGAAAGAGCATATTGGCAGTGAGCTTGAGGTCCTCTTTGAGGAAAAGGTCAGCCTGGATGGAGTAGATTACTTTGTAGGATTCTCAAAAGAATATATAAAGTGCGCCATTAAAGCAGAGGATAATCAGGATTATTCCAACCGGATTCTCAAATGCAAATGCCGTTATATACTAGACAAACATTTGTACATGCTTGTTGAAATTTAAGTATTTGTATATTAGAATAAATCAGATAATAATGTAACTAATTAAATTTTAAATAAAGCGAGGTAGACATGGCAGATTTAAGTAATACTCAGTATTTTAAAGTCCAAAAAGAGAATCCTGTTGGTGTTAAAGACGTACTTGAACAGGTCTATAGTGCTTTATCTGAAAAGGGTTACAACCCTGTTAATCAGATTGTTGGGTACATTATGTCAGGAGACCCTACCTACATCACTAGCCATAATAATGCCAGGAGCCTTATTATGAAAGTGGAGAGGGATGAGCTAGTTGAGGAACTACTCAAGGAATATATTTCCAGTGAAAGTTGGAACAAGTAATGCCTGGTAGAATTCTCGGATTAGATTATGGTACTAAAACTGTGGGGGTCGCTATTAGTGACCCTTTGCTTTTGACTGCACAAGAGTTGGAGACCATTACCAGAGAGAGGGCTTCGGCTCTCAGACACACCCTGGTGAGAATCAGAGAATTGTGCGATGATTACAAGGTTGAGTCCATCGTTTTAGGCTTTCCTAGGAATATGGATGGCACAGAGGGGTTTAGGTGCCAGGACACCTTGGCCTTTAAAGAATTATTGGAGAAGCGGGTAGACTGCCCAATTATATTAGTAGATGAGAGGCTTACAACGGTATACGCCGATGAGATTTTACAGGAGAGCGGCGTTGCCAAAAGTGAACGCAAGAAGGTCATAGACCAGATTGCAGCTGCAATTATTTTGCAGGAATACCTAGATAACAGAAGTAAATATTAATTTTCTTATTAAGGAGCATTCATGGAACAAATTATACTTTCAGGATTAGATGGCGAGGATATACCTGTTTATATTATGGAGGAAACCCAGTTGTCTGGGATTAAATATTTGTTAGTATGCGACAGCCAGGATGAGGAAGAGGACGCAAATGCCTTTATCCTCAAAGAGGTTACCGAAGATGATTCTGAGGTGGTTTATGAAATCGTTGAGGATGATGTGGAATTCGACGCTGTTGCAAAGCTCTTTGAAGAATTAGTTGGCGATGAGGCTGACATTGATATTGAATAAATCAAATTAAGGAGGTTATTTTTTGAAGAAGAAAACTGAAAATAGGCCTGATAGGCTAAAGATTATTCCACTGGGAGGTCTTGAGCAAATCGGCATGAATATTACAGCCTTCGAGTACGGAGACAGTATTATTGTTGTGGATTGCGGACTGGCCTTTCCTGAGGATGGTATGTTGGGCGTGGATCTGGTTATTCCAGATATAACATACCTAAAGGATAATGCTGACAAACTAAAGGGCTTTTTTATAACCCATGGTCACGAGGATCACATTGGGGCGATTCCTTATGTTTTCAAGGAACTTAACGTGTGTCCTATTTATTCTACCAAGTTGACCAATGGCCTGATTGAGCACAAACTGGAAGAGCACAGGATGCTTACAAAGGTTAAACGCAAGGTGGTTAAATATGGTACCCACATTAATGCTGGAGATTTTAGGGTAGAGTTTATTAGGACAAACCATTCTATTCAGGATGCGGCTGCCCTTGCTATCTATTCTCCTGCAGGAATCGTTGTCCACACTGGCGATTTCAAGGTTGACTACACTCCTGTATACGGAGACCCTATCGATTTACAGAGGCTGGGAGAAATTGGAAAGAAGGGCGTTCTGGCCCTTATGTGTGATTCTACAAATGCTGAGCGCCCTGGCTTTACTGCCTCAGAAAAGACAGTTGGTAAGACTATTGACGGTATCTTTTCTGACAACAACAGGTCGAGAATCATTATTGCAACCTTTGCATCAAATGTAGATAGAGTACAGCAGATTATTAATAGTGCTTACAAATATGGTCGTAAGGTTTGTGTGGAGGGCCGTTCTATGGTCAATACCATAGAGATAGCTTCCAAGATGGGCTATCTTAATGTTCCGGAAAACACCCTTATCGACATAGAGATGGCAAAGAATTATCCTGATGAAAAACTGGCCATTGTCACCACAGGCTCTCAAGGAGAATCTATGGCCGCTCTTTCGAGAATGGCCAATGGCACCCACAAAAAGATTCAGATCAAGCCAGGAGATGAGATAGTATTTTCTTCTCACCCAATCCCTGGAAATGAAAAGGCAGTTTCCAATGTCATTAACGATCTGACCATGCGTGGTGCAGAGATTGTTATGCAGGATGTCCATGTTTCTGGCCATGCCTGCGCTGAGGAAATTAAACTTATCTATTCTCTTGTTAGACCTGAGTATTCGGTGCCTGTTCATGGAGAATACAAACACCTAATTGCTCAATCCAGGATTGCCAAGTCCCTTGGTTGGGATTCAGACCACATCAAGATTATGAAGTCTGGCGACATTTTAGAGATTGGTGAGGGATATGCAAAGGTTACAGGTCATGTACACACCGGGGCTATCATGGTGGATGGTATCGGCGTAGGTGATGTGGGTAACATAGTTCTTAGAGACCGTCAGAAACTGGCGGAGGACGGAATTATTATTGTTGTCCTGACTCTTGACTCAGCATCAGGAGCAGTTTTGGCTGGACCGGATATTGTATCTCGAGGATTTGTATATGTGAGGGATTCTGAGGACCTTATGGATAGTGCCAAATCAGTCTTAAATGACACCATCAGTTCATTGGAGGACAGGGGTGTTACTGATTGGAACAAAATTAAGGGAGAGATTAGGGATAATCTTTCTGATTTTGTATGGCATGAGACCCAGAGACGTCCGATGATTATTCCAATTATAATGGAAGTATAATGATAGTAGACAGTAGATATACAACATATTTAAACAGTCTGTATCCAGAGCTTTCCCCTGTTCTAAAAGAGATTCAGAAGGAGGCTCTGGACTCTTTTGTGCCTATAATCAGGCCGGAGACAATTAATCTGCTCCAGACTCTGATTTCTATTAAAAAGCCTAAGAGAATTTTGGAGGTTGGAACGGCTGTAGGTTTTTCGGCTGGGGTAATGCTGGAGGCGGCAGGACCTGAGGCTACAATTATTACAATCGAAAATTATGAGCCCCGGATTCCTATTGCAAAAGGAAATTTTGCCAGGATGGAGCTGGAGGATAGGGTGACCCTTTTAGAGGGGGATGCCACGGATATTCTCCCCACACTTTCCGGGCCTTTTGATTTTATATTTATGGATGCTGCAAAGGGACAGTATATCAATTTCTGGCCTGACATAAAAAGACTGGTTGCCACAGATGGTTTGATTGTCACTGACAATGTGCTACAGGATGGAGACATTATTCAGTCTAGGTTTGCCATCACAAGGCGAAACAGGACAATCCATAAGAGGATGAGGGATTACCTCTATGAACTTACCCACGATAGTGGATTTGCAACCACCATCTTGCCTTTGGGAGATGGGGTCAGCATCTCTAATAAGTTGTGATTTTAGTTTTTTCTTTAAAGAAATAAAAGGTATTTGATATGAGAAAGACAGAGTTATTAGTTCCAGCAAGCAGCCTTGAGGTATTAAAGGTTGCTGTTATTTATGGAGCAGATGCAGTTTATATTGGTGGAGAGGTTTACGGCCTTAGAGCAAAGGCTAAAAACTTTTCAAAAGAGGATATGATAGAGGGTATTGCCTTTGCCCATGCCCACGGTGTAAAGGTTTATGTTACAGCCAACATCCTAGCCCACAATGGAGACCTGGAGGGTGTCAGAGAGTATTTTGAGGAACTGAAAGAGATTAAGCCAGATGCTCTCATTATTGCTGACCCTGCTGTTTTCATGCTGGCTAAAGAGATTTGCCCTGACATTGAAAGACACGTCAGCACTCAGGCCAACAACACAAATTATGGCACTTACAAATTTTGGTATGAACTGGGTGCCAAGAGGGTAGTTTCTGCCAGAGAGCTTTCCTTGGCAGAGATCAAAGAGATTAGAGCAAACATACCAGATGATTTGGAGATTGAGACCTTTATTCATGGTGCTATGTGCATTTCCTACTCAGGTAGATGCCTCCTTTCTAATTATTTCACCGGCAGAGATGCCAACAAGGGTGAGTGCACCCATCCATGCCGTTGGAAATATGCAGTTGTGGAGGAGCAGCGCCCAGGAGAGTACCTGCCTATATATGAAAATGAGAGGGGTACCTACATTTTCAACTCCAAGGACCTGTGCATGATAGAGCATATTCCAGACCTTTTGGATTCTGGCATTGATTCCTTCAAAATCGAGGGAAGAATGAAGACTGCTCTCTATGTTGCCACAGTTGCCCGCACATACAGAAAAGCAATTGATGATTGCATGGAATCTGAGGAAAAATACCTGGCAAACATGGATTGGTACAAGGAGCAAATTGCTGCTTGCACATACAGACAGTTCACTACTGGCTTCTTCTATGGCAAGCCATCTGAGGAGTCTCAGATATATGACAACAATACATACAATGTTGGATATACCTATTTGGGAATCGCTGAGAATGTTAATGCAGATGGTGTATTTGAAATAGAGCAAAGGAATAAATTTTCAGTAGGCGAGACTATTGAAATTATGAAAAGAAATGGGGATAATATAAGTGTGGTTGTGGAGGATATCTGCGACGAAGATGGCAATCATATGCCATCCTGTCCTCATCCAAAGCAAAAACTCTTTATCAAACTTAGTATTGTTCCAGATGAGTTTGATATTCTTAGGAGAAAAGAGGACTAGATTTCTTAAGGAGACTTACTATGGCAAAGAAAAAATACGTAGCTTATGTTGGAACTTATACTCATGAAAAAAGTGTAGGAATTTACGTTTATGACGTTAATCCTGACACTGCAGTGCTATCACTACAGAGTGTAGCCCCTATTAACAACCCTTCATACGTCGTTGTTTCCAGCGATAAAAAATTCCTTTATTCCATCGCTGATGAGGGTGTTGAATCCTTTAAGATTTTAAAGGACGGTAATTTAGAAAAGATTAATCAGGAATGGATTGGTGGCATGAGAGGATGCAACCTTTGCATTGACTCCCAGTCTAGATTCCTTTTTGTAGCCGGCTATCATGATGGACGAGTTACAATGATGAGACTGAATGAGGATGGATCAGTAGAGGGTATTGCAGATGGCATTTTCCATCAGGGTATTGGAAAATCTGTTGCAGACAGGCCTTTGTATCCACATTGCACCTGCGTAGAGCTTACTCCAGATGAAAGATTTTTATGCGTTGTAGAAAACGGACTTCATCAGATAAAGATTTACGAGATTGATTACGAGCATGGCAAGTTGAAATTGGTTGATATAGTTAGATGTGCCATGGGTTCAGCCCCACTCAAACTCAAGTTTTCTCGAGATGGCAGATATGCTTATGTTATCACTGAGATGTCCAACGAGATTTTAGTTTACGACTATCATATTATTGATGGGGTTCCTGATTTTGAAAACATTCAAACTGTATCCCTGCTTGTTGGCGAGGACGAGGAGATTTCTACAGGCACCAATATCAAATTTGGTGAGGATGATGATTTCCTTTATGCCAGCATCGATGGACTAAATGCAGTTTCAATGTACAAGAGGGACAAGAAGACAGGCAAGATTACTTACTTCTCACACAGTTTTATATCTGGTGATTTTCCAAAGTCATTTGCTATTTTGCCTGGGGACAAATACTTCGTCTCCTTAAATCACGATACCAATGAAATTAGGAGTTTTACTATAGACAAAAAGGAGGGTCATTCTCTTATGCTTAATCCTCCAATTGCCATAGAAAAACCAAACAGCATTGCAATTGTAGAATTGGATAAATAAAAATTATGGGGCTGTTAATAAACAGCCCTTATATTTTAAGTACAGATAGTATTGGCAGATTATTGGGAGGATTGTTATGGCTGCATCGTCATTTGGCAAGAATATTACGGTTACTACTTGGGGCGAGTCTCATGGCCCTGCTATTGGAGTTGTTCTAGATGGGATTCCAGCAGGTCTTAGTCTCAGTGAGGATTATATCCAAAAATATCTAGATAGGAGAAAGCCAGGACAATCAAAATTTACTACAGCAAGAACTGAGTCTGATCAGGTAAAAATACTCTCTGGAGTGTTTGAGGGTATTACCACTGGCACTCCTATTTCCCTTATGGTTGAAAACAAGGACCAGCATTCTAAGGATTATGGAAACATAGCTAGGTCCTTTAGACCAGGCCATGCGGATTTTGGCTTTATTTCAAAGTTTGGCCTGAGAGACTATAGAGGTGGCGGCAGGTCCTCTGGCAGAGAGACTATTGGCAGAGTTGCCGCTGGTGCTGTGTGCGCAAAACTATTAGAGGAATTAGGTGTTAGTGTTTTCGCCTACACAAAATCTATTGGAGATATTCATGTTGTAGATTTTGACAAGGATCAAAGAGATAAAAATAGCCTATATATGCCTGATGGTAATGCTGCTAAAAAGGCTGCCGAATATCTGGAGGCTTGCATGTTAAATCAGGACAGTGCTGGAGGAGTAATTGAATGCCAGATTAGTGGCCTTGCTCCTGGAATAGGTGATCCTGTTTTTGACAAACTGGATGCATGTTTAGCAAAGGCCCTGGTTTCTATTGGGTCAGTAAAGGGTGTGGAGATTGGTGATGGATTTGCAGCCAGCAAATCTACCGGCAGTCTTAACAATGATGGTTTTAGGGCTGATGAAAATGGAAACATATACAAGACCTCAAACCATGCTGGTGGAATAATGGGAGGCATTTCTGACGGGGATATGATTGTTGTTAGAGCGGCAATCAAACCTACCCCATCTATTTCAAAGACCCAGCAAAGCGTCAATGAAGATGGCGAAAATATTGATATGGAAATTCATGGCAGACATGACCCGGTTATTGTGCCTAGAGCAGTAGTGGTGGTTGAGTCCATGTGTGCCATTACTATATTAGATGCCCTTATGTCTCATATGACAGACAGGGTAGATTACATTAAGGAGTTTTATAAGAAGTGAAATACGAGTTATTAAAAACTGAGGGCAGGGCCAAAAGGGGTAGATTTCATACGGTTCATGGCACTATAGAGACCCCAGTCTTTATGAATGTTGGTACAGTTGCGGCTATCAAAGGTGGTGTTTCCACTGATGACCTGCGTCAGATAAAGACCCAGGTCCAACTTTCTAACACCTATCACCTCCATGTCCGCACTGGGGATAAACTGATAAAAGAGTTAGGTGGCTTGCACAAGTTTATGGTTTGGGACAAGCCAATTCTTACTGACTCTGGCGGATTCCAGGTATTTTCTCTGGCTGGCATGAGAAAGATTAAGGAGGAGGGAGTTACCTTCAATTCCCACATAGATGGCCACAAGATTTTTATGGGACCAGAGGAGTCTATGCAGATACAATCAAACCTAGGCTCCACAATCGCCATGGCTTTTGATGAGTGTCCTCCAGCACTAGCTGAGAGAAAATATGTGGAGGATTCAGTTGCCAGAACAACCCGTTGGCTTTACAGGTGCAAGGAGGAGATGGCAAGACTTAATTCTCTGCCTGACACTGTCAATAAAAACCAGTTGTTGTTTGGTATTAATCAGGGTGCTATTTTTAATGACATTAGAATTGAGCATGCCAAGATTATTTCAGAACTTGATTTGCCAGGATATGCTGTTGGCGGTCTTGCAGTAGGTGAGAGTCATGAGCAGATGTATGATGTTTTAGATCATGTGGTGCCTTACCTGCCACAAAACAAGCCTACCTACCTGATGGGTGTTGGTACACCTGCCAATATTTTGGAGGCAGTGGACAGGGGTGTAGACTTTTTTGACTGTGTATATCCTAGCCGAAATGGTAGACATGGTCATGTATATACCAAGCATGGCAAATTAAATCTTTTCAACCAAAAATTTGAAAAAGATATGAGGCCTATTGAGGAGGGATGTAATTGTCCTACATGTCGCACATACTCTAGGGCTTATGTAAGACACTTGCTAAAGGCAAAAGAAATCCTTGGACTCCGTCTTTGTGTTCTCCACAATCTGTATTTTTACAACAATATGATGGAAGAGATAAGAGATGCCCTGGATGAGGGCAGATTTGCAGCATACAAAAAAGAAATGCTAGAGTCTATGGAAGCAGGGGAATAATCTTAAAAAATTATTAAATACCTGTTTTGGCTTGCCTTAGTTTACGCATTTATGTAAAATTGTTTTCAGTGAGTTTGACTTTGAGGTCAAGTATTAGGAGGATATAAAAATGGAACAAACTTTACCTATGATTATGTGGATAGTTATCCTTGTGGTATTCATGTACTTTTTCATGATTCGTCCACAGCAGAAGGAGCAGAAGCAAAAAACAGCTATGTTTGCTGCACTTGCTGTAGGTGATACAGTACTTACAACCAGCGGTTTTTATGGTGTTATTATTGATATCCAGGATGATACAGTAATCGTTGAGTTTGGTAGCAATAAAAACTGCCGCATTCCTATGCAAAAGGCAGCTATCACAGCAGTAGAAAAGCCTGAGGATGCTACAAAGGTAAAGACTGAAGATAAAAAGTCTAAGTAATTAAAGCAAACTAAAAGGATGCCGATTTGGCATCCTTTTTTCTTTTCTATTTTTTGTGATTCCTCAGATATGAGGAACCCTTTTCCAAAAGTGATTTTGTATTTTCCACTGGATGGGTGAATTTTGCAATGTGTCTAAACTGACCTCTCTGAGTCTCGGTGGCTTTGGCAATCCAGTTTTTAACAGCCTCGCTGGACAGCTGTTCTCTGATTTCTGCCAACTTTTCTGCAGTAAGTTCTTTTTTGCTTTGCATCTCTTCCTTTCGCTCGTTGGCTTTTTCTATACTGGCAAGTTTGTAATCTGACAATTCTTCGTATATGTTGGCTACTCTAGCAGCCATGTTTTCGTTAAATTCATCTGTGATTCTTTCAAAGTCTTTTGCAAAAGATGTAAGGGCTGAAACAGTCAGGGCCATATCCATTCCAAAGATAAACATAAATATTAGGGCAAAGATTTCCATGACAAAACCTGGTATGTGATTCATGGAATTCATAATTGGTGGAATCAGGTAATTTACAATGACTACTCCTGCAATTCCAAAGCAGGCTGTAAATATCAGGCAAACCCTGCCTTTTATATTAAGTGGCATCTTTGAATAGTCCCACCATCTAGCGTGAAATCTCTTTTCCAAAAAGTAAGAGGTGGAGTATTCCAAAATAAATGACCCTATGGCACATACCAAAAATATATTAATGTTGTTTGTGCTCAAGGATTCTCCAAAAGGTCTCTCTACAAAAATAATCTGAGCCAGGGTTGCTCCTGTGCCATAGAGAGGGATACATGGGCCGTATAAAAAACCTCTGTTGTTCCATGCCTTTTCTTTGATGGTGCAGTAACAGGTTTCGTAAATCCAACCTAAAAAACTATAAATAATAAAGTACACAAAATATCTGCTAATCATAATTCCTCTACCTCAAATGTTTAAATCAAACCTAATTATAGGCAAGTGAACTTTTTAATTCAACAGGGCAAGATTTTAATTACGATTTATCTTTTTATCCCTTTCTTTATATATCAGCAATGACAAATTTAGCCCAATAATTTGTGAATAAAATGTGTTGACTTTGGCCCTAACTATCTATATTATAAAATATAAAATTTAGCACTTTAATACGCTAAAGAAGAATTCTAAAGAAGGGGAAGGCTAATGTATCAGGGCTCTTTTGAAGAGGTTAAGTCATATGCATCATCCTATAGGTATGTACCTATTTATGATGAGATATTAAGCGATGAGATTACACCAATTAACCTTTTGAAAAAACTTAAAAAAGCCAGCAAGTATTGCTATATCCTAGAGTCTGTGGAGCACCAGGACAGATGGGGCCGCTATACCTTTTTAGGATTTGACCCACTTTTGGATTTCACCTGTATAGATGGGCTTGTGACTATTAAATACACCTACACCGGCCATGTAAAGACCTACAAGGAGAATCCTATTGTTTCTCTGAGGAAATTTTTGGCAGAGTACAAGAGCCCAAAGATAGAGGGACTGCCTACTTTTACTGGTGGTCTAGTAGGATATTTTGGATACGACTTTATCAAATATTCTGAGAGCAAGTTAAATCTTGATGCAGAGGATGAGGAAAAGTTTAGAGACCTGGACCTTATGCTTTTTGACAAGGTTATTTGCTTTGACAACCTCAAACAAAAGATTTTCATTATCGTCAATGTAGATACTGAGGGGGACCTTAGGTCTAATTATGATGCAGCAAAATCTGACGTGGATTCTATAAAGAGATTGATTAAGACAGGGGATAAAATCGAGAATTCCTCTGGCAGACTGCTCAGCGATTTCAAGGCTCTTTTCAACAAGGACCAGTATATGTCCATGGTTGAAAAGGCAAAGAAGTATATATATGAGGGAGACATTTTCCAGGTTGTGCTTTCAAACAGGCTGGAGGCAAAGATGGAGGGTTCATTACTGGATACCTACCGGATGTTACGCACCATAAATCCTAGCCCTTATATGTTTTATTTTAGTGGGGATGATGTGGAAGTAGCCGGATCGTCACCGGAGACACTTGTAAAGTTGGAGGATGGTATTTTACATACATTCCCTCTGGCAGGCACTAGGCCTAGGGGTAAATCCCTGGAGGAGGACCAGGCTTTGGCAGCAGGTCTTTTAAAGGATGAAAAAGAATGTGCTGAGCACAATATGCTAGTAGACCTAGGCAGAAATGACCTGGGCAAAATTAGCGAATTTGGCTCTGTTGCAGTGGAAGAGTATATGCAGATTCAGTACTATAGCCATGTCATGCACATTGGTTCTACTGTGAGGGGACAAATTAGAGAGGGCAAGGATGCTATTGATGCAATATCCGCTGTCCTTCCAGCAGGCACCCTTTCTGGAGCACCCAAACTCAGGGCTTGTCAAATTATTAATGAATTAGAAAACAACAAAAGGGGAATCTATGGGGGAGCCATTGGCTATATAGATTTTACTGGCAATATGGATACTTGTATTGGAATCAGACTGGCCTACAAAAAGAATGACAAGGTATTTGTCCGCTCTGGAGCAGGCATTGTGGCTGATTCGGTTCCTGAAAGCGAATACCAGGAGTGTATCAACAAGGCTATGGCATGCACAAAGGCTTTACTTGCCTCAAGGGAGGTAGAGTCATGATATTACTCATTGATAATTACGATTCTTTTTCATACAATCTAGTCCAATTGATTGGCACTATCAATCCGGACATTATGGTCATCAGAAATGATGAAAAGACTATCAAGGAGATTGAAAAACTAAATCCTAGTCATATTATTATTTCTCCAGGACCGGGCAGACCAGCAGATGCTGGCATTATCGAGGATGTGGTCAAATCTTTTGGAGGTAGTATTCCAATTCTAGGAGTATGCCTTGGTCACCAGGCCATTTGCGAGGCCTTTGGGGCAAGTATTACCTACGCTAAAAAACTCTACCACGGCAAGCAGTCTGTGGTTACACTAGACAATAATTGTGAGATTTTCAAAGGCTTGCCTGCATATGTTCCTGTTGCCAGATACCATTCGCTGGCTGCAGATGCTAAAACTATGCCTCAGGATCTTTCTGTTGTAGCAAGGGCAGACGATGGAGAAGTTATGGCAGTTGCTCACAGACAATTTGATATATACGGTCTTCAGTTCCATCCAGAGTCAATTATGACCCCGGAGGGTATTTCTATGCTCAAAAATTTCTTAAACATTTCTCAGGGCGATAGACGATGGCAGGTGCAGTAGGGGTGTTTTAACTTCTGCTGCTTTTAAAAAGCGCCATCAATTTCATTAAGATTTTTCCATTATTAATTAAAAACATATTCTCTTTAAATAGGAATCCTAACTGGGTTTTGTAAAGAGAAAAAATAAAAGTCTAAAAGTGAATATATGGTGCAATTACTAGAATACTATTGTAATTATTTTGTTTGATAGGAGAAAAACCATGATTAAAGAAGCTATAGAAAAAATTGTAAATAAAGAGGACCTTACCTATGATGAGGCCTATTCTGTAATGAACGAAATTATGTCTGGCCAGACTAGTCCAACACAAAATTCTGCCTTTCTTGCAGCCCTTTCCACAAAGAGTGCAAAGGCTGAGACAAAAGACGAGATAGCAGGATGTGCTGCGGCCATGCGTGACCATGCCACAAAGGTGGAGACAGATTTTGATGTATTTGAAATCGTTGGAACAGGTGGAGACAATGCAGGCTCCTTTAACATTTCTACCACATCAGCCCTGGTTGCCGCTGCAGGTGGTGTAAAGGTTTCAAAGCATGGTAACAGGGCAGCCTCATCAAAGTGCGGCACTGCTGATTGTCTGGAGGCCCTGGGTGTAAACATCAGACAAAGCCCTGATCTTTGCGTAAAACTCTTAGATGAGGTTGGTATGTGCTTCCTCTTTGCCCAGGAATATCACTCATCTATGAAATATGTAGGTGCCATCAGAAAGGAACTGGGATTTAGAACAGTGTTTAACATCTTAGGACCGCTGACAAATCCTGCATCTCCTAAGAGAATGCTCCTTGGTGTATATGATGAATACCTGGTAGAGCCTTTGGCGCAAGTACTTACTTCCCTTGGAATCAATAGGGGCATGGTTGTATATGGAATGGACAAACTAGATGAGATTTCTCTTTCATCCCCTACTAGGGTATGTGAGATTAAGGATGGATGGTATAAAACCTACACAATCACACCGGAGGATTTTGGTTTTACTACTTGTGATAAGTCAGAATTGGTGGGAGGCACTCCAGAGGAGAATGCCCAGATTACTAGAGATATTTTATCTGGCAAGAAGGGACCTATGAGGGATGCAGTATTGCTAAATGCAGGAGCTGCTCTTTATATCAACGACAAGGCCACTTCCTTTGAAAAGGGCGTGGAACTGGCTGCCCAAATCATTGACAGCGGCAAGGCCACAGAGACTTTGGAGAATTTTATTAAAGTAAGCAACAGCTAGGAGTAGAGAATGAATATCTTAGATCAATTGGCTGAATATGCTAGGTATAGGGTTAGTGAATCAAAGAAAATTCTTTCTTGTCAGGATTTGAAAGACAGGGCCGATGGCTTGCCTAAGGGTAATTTTGAATTTGAAAATGCCCTAAAAAAGCCTGGATTGTCCTTTATATGTGAGTGCAAAAAAGCATCTCCATCTAAAGGAATAATAGCAGAGGATTTTCCTTATCTTGATATAGCAAGGGACTATGAAGCCGCTGGGGCAGATGCAATTTCAGTTCTGACTGAGCCAAAGTGGTTTTTGGGAAAGGATGAATACCTGAGAGAAATTACAGAGGTAGTAAATATTCCTTGCATTAGAAAGGATTTTACTGTTGATCCTTATATGATATATGAGGCCAAATGTCTGGGGGCATCGGCAGTGCTTTTGATTTGCTCTATTTTATCAGTGGATGAGATATCTAATTATATTAGTATCTGCGATAGTCTGGGCATGTCGGCTTTGGTGGAGGCCCACGACCAAAAGGAAGTGGATATGGCCATATCAGCCAAGGCTAGAATCATCGGGGTAAACAATAGGAATCTCAAGGATTTTTCTGTGGATACAAATAATAGCGCAAGGCTAAGAGAGATGATTCCAGAGGATATCCTATTTGTTTCCGAGAGCGGTGTGAGAAATAGGGAGGATGTGGCAAGTCTTGAAAAAATCGGGGCAGATGCCTTGCTAATAGGGGAGACATTAATGCGTAGCCACGACAAAAAACTGATGCTAAATTCTCTCAAAGGAATATGTTAGGAGGAAGTATGTCAAAGGGAAGATTTGGTATTCACGGTGGGCAGTATGTGCCTGAGACACTGATGAATGCAATGATTGAACTGGAGGAGGCCTACAGGAAATACAAGGATGACCCAGCCTTTAATAAAGAACTGTCAGACCTATTAAATAATTATGCCAACCGCCCATCTCTTTTGTACTATGCAAAGAGAATGACAGAGGATTTAGGCGGTGCAAAGATTTATCTTAAGAGGGAGGACTTGAATCACACTGGCGCCCACAAAATAAACAACGCCATAGGCCAGGTCCTGCTGGCAAAATATATGGGCAAAAAGAGGGTGATTGCAGAGACTGGGGCTGGTCAGCATGGGGTTGCTACAGCCACAGTGGCAGCCATGATGGGCATGGAATGCGAGATTTTCATGGGTGCTGAGGACTGCAAGAGGCAGGCTCTCAATGTTTATAGAATGAAACTGCTGGGAGCCACAGTGCATCCTGTTGAAACAGGCACAGCCACCCTAAAGGATGCTGTATCAGAAACTTTTAGGGAGTGGACCAAGAGAATTGATGATACCCATTATGTGGTTGGTTCCACCATGGGACCTGCACCATTTCCAGAGATTGTTAGGGATTTTCAGTCTGTAATCTCAAAGGAAATCAAGGAACAAATCCTGGAGGCGGAGGGTAGACTACCTGATGCTGTTATAGCCTGTGTAGGTGGTGGCAGCAATGCCATGGGTGCCTTTTATAATTTTATAGAGGATAAGGATGTGGCCCTAATTGGATGCGAGGCAGCAGGCAGGGGGATAGATACTTTTGAGACTGCTGCAACAATCGGCACAGGAAAGGTGGGCATATTCCACGGCATGAAGTCATATTTTTGCCAGGATGAGTATGGACAGATTGCTCCGGTATACTCCATTTCTGCAGGTTTGGATTACCCAGGCATTGGCCCTGAGCATGCCTATCTCCACGATATTGGCAGGGCAAAATATGTAGCGATTACTGATGATGAGGCTGTAGATGCCTTTGAATACATGTCTAGGACAGAGGGAATTATTCCTGCCATCGAGAGTTCTCACGCCCT
Source organism: Pseudobutyrivibrio sp. (assembly GCA_024684955.1). Classification (GTDB taxonomy): domain Bacteria; phylum Bacillota; class Clostridia; order Lachnospirales; family Lachnospiraceae; genus Pseudobutyrivibrio. The sequence goes on along the minus strand of JAIKWH010000032.1, from coordinate 8,983 downwards.
GGCCTATGCTATGAAACTGGCTCCTACAATGGATAAGGACAAGATTATTGTGGTAAATGTATCGGGCCGTGGGGATAAAGATTGCGCCGCCATGGCCAGATATAGAGGGGAGGATATCAATGAGTAATATAAAATCAGCCTTTGATCACGGCAAAGCATTTATTCCATTTATTACTTGTGGGGATCCTGACCTGGAGACCACAGGCAAAATAGTTAGGTCAATGGTGGAGGCAGGAGCAGATTTAATAGAACTGGGCATTCCATTCTCTGACCCAACAGCAGAGGGACCAGTCATCCAGGATGGAAATCTAAGGGCCCTTTCAAATGGGATTACAACTGATGATATTTTTGATTTTGTCAGGGAATTAAGAAATGACATTAGTATTCCTCTCGTATTTATGACCTACGCCAATGTGGTTTGGTCCTATGGCATGGAAAAATTTTTTGAGACATGTCAAAAGGTGGGAGTGGATGGAATCATTTTGCCAGATGTACCTTTTGAGGAAAAGGATGAATTTGATATTGTTGCCTCAAGACATGGGGTGGATTTGATTTCCATGATTGCTCCTACATCTGATGACAGGATCGCCATGATTGCAAAAAATGCAAAGGGATTTGTATACTGTGTGTCATCTCTAGGTGTGACAGGTACCAGGACTGAGATTACCACTGACATTGGAGCTATGGTAAAAAAGGTAAAGGCTGTTAATGATATTCCTTGCGCTGTTGGCTTTGGAATCTCTACCCCTGACCAGGCAAAAAAAATGGCCAGTCTGTCGGACGGAGCCATTGTAGGTTCAGCAATTGTAAAACTGTGCGCCCAGTATGGAAGGGAGGCCGTAGGCCCTGTCCACGACTTTGTTTTTGATATGAAAGCAGCAATTTCCTAGGTTAAATATTTTATCATTTAGTTCATAAATTATACTTATTTAAGTGGTACCATATAAAAACTATATGGTGCCATTTTTTCTTTCTAAAAATGGTTTTGCCCGGGAGAATTTTGTTTTATAATTAGTAGGTATTATTTAAAGGTCAGGGTGATTTTATGTCGAGAATATCAGCCGTATCTGCTTATGGTAACTACAATAATTTAACTACATCAGGCGTCTCCCAGGGCAGACAGGCAGCAAGCGCCAGCAGTGGTCTTGCTGATTCTTTCACCAGCACAGGGCAAGAGACTAGTAGGGGAGAGGACCGGCTTACACCTGCCCAAAGGAAAATTGCGGAAGATATTAGGCGCAGTGGAGGCAACGAGTCTAGAGCATTTGCTTTTTCATCAGAAAAAGCAGCCAAGAGATCCGGTGCTGTAGAGTGTGAGACATGTAGCACTAGAAAATATCAGGATGGGTCTGACGAGCAGGTCTCATTTAAGAGTGCAGCCCATATTTCTCCACAGGCGGCTGCATCTAGGGTCAGAGGACACGAGCAAGAGCATGTTGCCAATGCCTATGACAAGGCAAAAAAAGATGGTGGAAAGGTCATAAGAGCATCTGTAGCTATTCACACAGCCATCTGCCCAGAATGTGGCAGGACCTATGTGTCTGGAGGCACCACCACCACCCAGATAAAATACAATAACGAAAGCAATCCCTATCAGCAACAGAGAAAGGGAGCCGATGCTTATGATTTCGCCGGAATAAACTTTAGTGCCCAGGTATAAAAGTGCTGTATTTTTATGTTGAAATCAGATTTTTGCTATGATATACTTCTATTTGCTGTAAAGATTCATCTTTATCCAGCTATAATTAGGAGGTTATTATGGCAACATTAAAAACGGTTCTTATAATATTACTTATAGTTATTTGTGTGGCACTTACAGTTATCATTCTTTTACAAGAGGGTAAATCAAATGGTCTTGGCTCATTATCTGGTCAGCAGTTTGATTCATATTGGAGCCGTAACAAAGGTCGTTCAAGAGAGGGCTTCCTTGTAAAGTTTACTAGCGTATGTGTTATATTATTCTTTATTCTTTCTGCTGTATTAAACATCGGAAGTTTCTAAGAAATGATATTTAATGCCACCCATAGCGGGTGGCTTTTTTTCTTTTTATGATTTAGGAGATTTATATGAGAAATTCCAAGAGGAATAGTAAAAGTTCTAAGGCTAAGGGCAAGAGAAAGTCAAATCACGTCAATTTCAAGGGCAAGAAAATGCCTGCTGCCTTGTATGCTATGGAGCAAAAGGCCAACAAGAAAAAACAGTATGACAATGATGATAATAGAGAGCCGGATATTGTGGGACGCTTTATCGCTCACAGAGATGGCTTTGGTTTTATAGAGGTGGAAGGAGCCGACGAGGATTATTTTGTAGGCCGAGACAACACTGGCTTTGCCATGCAAGATGATGTGGTTGCTGCTGTCTTTACAGCAGGTCTGCCTGGCAAGAGAAAAGAGGCAAAGGTTATTAGAATCATCACCCACGGCTTTTCGGATGTGGTTGGCACCTATGAAAAGTTAAATGGTTTTGGCTTTGTAGTTTGTGATTCAGAAAAAATCCAAAGGGATGTATTTATTCCTGCTGGCAAGGACCTGGGGGCTGTCACAGGCCACAAGGTTGTTTGTCATATTGATGACTATGGTGACAGTAATAAAAAGCCAGAGGGGACTATAACAGAGATTCTGGGTCACAAGAATGATCCAGGTGTAGATATTCTCTCTATAGTCAGGGCTATGGGCATCGATGACAAATTCCCAGGCAAGGTAATAGACCAGGCTGCCAAACTGTCAAAACCTGTATCAGAGGCGGATATGGCCGGCCGTGCAGACTTTAGAAATATAGATATCATCACCATCGATGGAGAGGACACCAAGGATATTGACGATGCCATCTCCCTGGAGATGGAAGGATCCAACTATGTTCTGGGCGTCCATATAGCAGATGTAACCAACTATGTGCAGGAATCCTCAGCATTGGATGTGGAGGCCCTTAAAAGAGGCACCTCCGTATACCTGGCAGATAGGGTTATACCTATGCTTCCACATGCCCTTTCCAATGGAGCATGTTCTCTCAATGAAAAGGAGGATAGGCTTGCCTTGTCATGCCTAATGACCTTTGACAAAAAGGGTACATTGATTGACTACGAGATTTTGGAGTCTGTAATTAATTCTAACCATAGGATGACCTACACCTCAGTATATGCCATTATGACTGGGGACAAGGAGGAGAGAAAAAAGTACAAAGATGTTGTAGGGATGATTGACAAGATGTACAAATTATCTCAGATCCTCAGGAATAATCGTCACAAGAGGGGGTCGATTGATTTTGATTTCCCTGAGACCCACTTTATTATGGATGAGAATGGCAATGTAACAGGCCTGGTTCCATATGAGAGAAATGATGCCCATCTTCTGATAGAGGATTTTATGCTGGCTGCCAATGAAACGGTGGCCCTCTATTTCAAGACCCACGAGATCCCATTCCTTTATAGAGTCCACGGGGCACCGGACCCTGAAAAGATTCAGGCTCTTTCTCATTTCCTGGGCACCTGTGGCTATAGCCTGGTGACCGCCAAAGATGGGGTGAGACCTATTGAGATTCAAAAGATGCTGGAGAGCCTAGAGGGACATGAGGAGGAGGCAGTCATTACCAAGATGACTCTCCGCAGCATGCAACAGGCTCATTATGATACAGAGTGCAAGGGACATTTTGGTCTTGCAGCCCAGTATTATTGTCATTTTACATCTCCTATCAGGAGATATCCTGACCTGCAGATTCATCGAATCATCAAGGACTATCTCAGAAATAGGATGAATGAAAAAAAGATTTCTCACTACCAGTCAATTCTGCCTCAGGTTGCTACATCTACCAGCAAACTGGAGAGAAGGGCCGAGGAATGTGAGAGAGAGGTAGACAAGTTAAAGATTGTTCAGTATATGAAGGACTTTGTTGGTCAGGAATTTGAGGCTAGTGTTTCTTCTGTCACTGGCTGGGGTATTTATGTGGCCTTAGAAAACACAGTAGAGGGTTTGGTCCACATCAGCACCCTCTTGGATGACCACTATGAGTTTAATGAAGAAGACCTGACCCTAATTGGCCAGCACACCAATCGCTTATTTAAACTTGGTCAGCCTCTTACCGTTGTGTTAGAATCTGTTAATGAAGATAACAGGACTATAGATTTTGTACTGAAGGAGTTTGCTAGAGGTGAATAAAGAAGGCAGAAAACTGATTGCTAATAATAAAAAGGTTTATCACGAGTATTTTTTAGAGGAAGAATACGAGGCTGGTATAGAATTAAAGGGCACAGAGGTTAAATCTATCCGCATGGGCCATGCCAGCATCAAGGAGGCCTTTATCCGTATTGATAATGGCCAGGTCTATATATATCAGATGCATATTAATCCTTATGAGAGGGGCAATATCTTTAACAAGGACCCTCTTAGACCAAGGAGACTCCTCTTGCACAAGGCCGAGATCAACAGGCTCATGGGCAAGGTAAAGGAGGGTGGTTACACCATAGTTCCTGTGGAGGTTTACTTAAACAACGGACTGGTCAAACTCAAAATAGCCTTGGCAAAGGGTAAAAAACTCTACGACAAGAGGGCTGACATCCAAAAGAAAGACCTAAAACGTGAAGCGGAGAGAGATTTTAAAATTCGCAACATTTAGTTGATTTTTCCCTTAAAAAATCATATCATAAACTAGCATTTATGATAGTCATGGGCCTGTCATGGTTTCGACAGGGGTCATGCAGCGGAAGAAGCGAGTCCCACGGTAATGGGTTAAATGGCCAATTTAAATTTAAACGCTAACGATAATTTAGCATACGCAGCCTAGTTGCTGCAGTCTGACCTGATGCACCTACACATTAGGAACCAGACTTCGACCTTGTAGGAAACGACTTTTGCAAAGCTTTGAGCAAATGGGCGTATTATGAAGCTACTAAAACCTAGATTCTGTTTGTGGAAGATAGGCAGAGGGAATGTCAAAACACAAACTACACTCGTAGAAGGGCCGGGAATTGGCTTTTGGACATGGGTTCGACTCCCATCAGGTCCACTATAAATATTTCAGTTCTTTCCTTGATTTTCTAATGAAATACATGGGAAATTACTGTATACTCAATTATGTAATTGGATGATTCCAGTTACATAATTTTTTTGTTTTAAGGGTGTAATAATGGGTTCTATAAATAAGAGAAATATGTCCTTTGAGGAAAGGAAAGCATATAGGAGAAAAAAGAGATTAATCAGAAAAATTCAGGTTTATGCTGAATTGGGTCTTATTGCTGTAGCCCTTATTGCATGTACAGTGTTTGTAGTTACAAATGTGCTGGGACATGGCTCCAAGGACAAGACCCAGGCCAAGGAATCTCTGGAGGTCCAGGAGACTGAAGTTGTGGAGGAGTCAAAGGGACTAAAGGTAGGGGCTATGGCCTCCACCGAAGAGGAAGAAATAGTAGAGGATGAAAGCCAGGAGGAGCAAGCACAAAGCCAGTACAGCGCCAAAGAAATTGATTCAGTTAAAAGTTTGGATGCTGCTACTATTGTGAGCCCATACGGCATTCTCATAAATAATGATACAAAAGAAATTGTAGCCACAAAGAATTCTTACGACAGGATTGTACCTGCCTCTATGACAAAGGTACTGACTGTGCTGGTGGCTGCTGACCATATTACTGAGGACCAGTTAAATGAAAAGGTTACCCTTTCTCATGAGGCTGTAGATTATTCCTATGCTGGTGGTGGATCTACCTCCGGATTTGTGGAGGGAGAAGAGGTGACTGTAAAGGACCTGTTTTATGGCACTGTCCTCCCATCTGGTGGAGATGCTGCGGCCCAGCTGGCAATGTACGTGGCAGGGGATGTGGATTCTTTTGTCAATATGATGAATGACAAGGTGAAAGAACTTGGCCTTGACCAAAGCAGCCACTTTACAAACCCTGTGGGATTTTACAGCGATGACCATTATTCTACCTGCTATGACATGGCTATTATTATGATGGCGGCCCTGGATAATCCTGTCTGCAAAGAGGTCCTTTCCACCAAGGTTTATTATTCTAGCCAGACCAATGTTAATCCAGAGGGTATTATTATTTCCAACTGGTTTTTGAGGAGAATAGAGGACAAGGATATTGGCGGAGAAATCCAGGGTGCAAAGACAGGATATGTGGATGAGTCAAAGTCTTGTGCAGTATCCTCTATGATTTCTGCCAGCGGCACCAATTATATTTGCTGCACAGCCAAGTCTTCCAGCTCATGGCAGTGTATATATGACCATGTGGCCATATACAAAAATCTGACCCAGTAATCTACCTGTCCACAAAATCCAAGATTTTGTCAAAGGAATCTATAAAGGCCACAGGCTCAAATTCTTTTAAAGTCTCCATGTCCCTAAATCCGTAGGTACATAGGACATAGTCTAGGCCTGCATTTTGGGCGGTAATTGCATCCACATCTGAGTCACCTAGGTATAATACCTGGGATTTATCATTTATATCTAGTTTTTCCAGAGCAATATTAATGTGCTCAGGATTTGGTTTTAACTGGTGGGTGCCGTCATCACCTATTACTACTGATATGTCTTTGAAAAAATCCCTTTGTAGGGAATCTGATGCGGCCTGGCCCTTGTTGGTGACAATGGCAGTCTTTATTTCCAGATTAGACAGTTCCTTTAGAGTCTCTAGGACTAGAGGATATGGTCTAGTCTTTATCCTGTTATGTGTATTGTAATAGGCTACAAAGTCTTTAAAGAATTCCTCAAATCTAGGGTAATTCTCCCCATCAGGTAGGGCCCTGATAGCCAGTTTTCTCAACCCATTTCCCACAAAAGATTTTACATCAGAAAGAGAATGAGGCTTTTGGCCGTATTCTATTAGTGTATGGTTTAGGGAATCCGCCAAATCCTCTAGGGTATAGAGGAGAGTGCCGTCTAAATCCAGTAATAATATCTTGTATTTTTTCATCTTAAAACTCCTTATTTCTATTCCTACTGTTATAAATAAAAAAATCATATTTGTAAACAGCCATCTTTATGTTATCCTTATCATATTGAAATAAGTGAGGCAGAAAATGAATTATTATATTAGAGAAGCCCTAGAGTCTGACGCTGAAAGGATTTGCCAAATCTATGGCTATTACGTGGATAATACTTATGTTACTTTTACAGAGATTAACCATTCTGTAGATGAGTATAGACAGTCTATTATTGATACAAAAAAGGATTATCCTTACTTTGTTGCCTGCGACGAAAATGACAGGGTAATCGGTATGGCCTACGGTGGCAGACTAAGACCTCACGATGCCTACAAATATTCGGTGGAGACCACCATCTATTTGGATCATGATATCCCTAGACAGTCAGGTATTGGCAAGGCCTTGTATGAAAAATTAGAAGAGGGCCTAAAAGACCTGGGCTATAAATTTATGTATGGGGTCATTACCGATGACAATGCAGCCAGCATTGCTTTTCACAAGCACCTTGGCTTTGAAGAGGTGGGACATTTTAAGGATATAGGATATAAAAAGGGCAATTGGAAGGGGATTGTATGGTATAGGAAGCAAATAGGCGACCTTAATACCTTTAATTGATTATGAGAAAGACCATTAGATACATTATTATTTCAATAATATCTGTAGTTTTGACTTTGCTTGTAGTGGGGATTATATCCATTAATATTTTCTCCAACCAAAAGGCGGAGGAACTGGCTATTGATCCAGATGTCACCTATACTGCAGAGGAAGCCGAGGAATTAATAGAGGATGCCAAGCAAGAGGGGAGAATCTCAGTTTTAAATGACATTCGCCTCTCCCTAGAAAAGGGAGATACAGTTATATCTATCCTAAAGTCTCTTTATCCAGAATATATAGTTGTAGCAGCCAACAGCAAATACAACTTTGTTCCTATAGAATCATCTTTGGCAAAAAATAATTATGAGATCGACAACCTGACAGAAGATACAGAAAATGGCAGATTATTCTATCAGGAGGATGGCCAGGTGGTTTCTCACTTTGGTATAGATGTTTCCTCACACCAGGGTGATATCGACTGGGCCAAGGTCAAGGAAGACGGTGTTGAATTTGCCATTATCCGCGCAGTTTACAGGGGCTATGGCACAGGAAAACTGGTCGTAGACGAGTACTGTACCAAAAACATAGAGGGGGCCAAAGCTGCCGGCATCAAGGTAGGCGTATATGTATTCTCCCAGGCCATCAACCAGGACGAGGTAAAGGAGGAGGCAGCCACTGTAGAAAACCTGATTAGCGGTTACGACATAGACTTGCCTGTTGTCTTTGACGTGGAAAAAGTAAACGATTCCCAGGGCAGAGCCAACAAACTCTCAGTTGATGAGAGAACTGACCTTACCATAGCCTTTTTAGAAGACATGGAATCAAAAGGTTATGATACCATGATTTACCACAACACCGAAATGGGAGCCATGCTCCTAGATTTAAACCGACTCACCGACTACAAAAAATGGTTTGCCGGCTACAACAAAGAATTCTACTGGCCATACCAATTCGACCTTTGGCAGTACTCTGAAACAGGACAGGTCTCAGGTGTCAACTCCAATGTCGACCTAGACATATGGCTCGGGGACTTCCCGTATTAAAAAAAGGATGCACAGTTTATGTGCATCTTTTTTTAATACGGGGCCCACACATCTAAAAGTTTTATAATAGCCTCCCCGGCCCCGCCAGGCCCCATACAACTGCCCCGTAATGCTTTCTAAAAGTTCTCTCTAATCCTTTGGCCCATATTCTCTGACGCCGCTAAAATTCTAAGTTTTTCTAATTGCCCCAGACTCGCATCCTTATTAATACCTGTCTTTTAAATTCTTTACAATTCTTCAAAAAAGTGTGTCTGACACAGACACTCAAAAACAAATTCATATCTTGCAGGGGCCTTTAGGAGATAGTTGCTTTATGATTCGCAGTGAAATTAGAAATGCAAAAGGGAATTTGTGAGGACGCAGGCGTGAGCCGACAGGACGTCGGCGAGAGCACGACAGTGACAGGACGTCGCATAAAGTGCGGCGCCTGCG